>QNFP01000299.1 GCA_003645535.1 Gammaproteobacteria bacterium
GCTTCGATGATCTCCATTGGATTATCCGGGGTGGGGCCAAGGTCGAACATTACCAGTCCTCGCTGTTTTCTTCGTCTGGTTCCAGGTCTTCAGGATCATAGTCGCGGTCCTCGTCGTAATCTTCGAGGCTGGTCCTGTTGTACCAGTAGGCCCTTGCTCCGACTGGACGATAAGGCATGTTCCAGGAGTGTCGCGATCTGCTGGCGGTCACTGCCCAGAACTGGGCTGAGCTAGTGGGTCGATCGAGGACATCGTCTATGTAGCGGCTGTTCTCGAATTGCCTTCGCAGCACTCTTGCTATCGGTGTCTCTTGGGCGTTCCGCCTGTGGCTGATCTGGCGAAAGAGTGTGTTGATGTCGATTGGCAGGATGTTGCTATCAGGTAGCAGTTGCATCGGAATTCCTGGCGTTGTCTTCGATCTGCCTGATGACTGATGCAAGACGGTTGGCCGTCTGTGTGGGCAATTGTGTCAGCAGGGTGTTGATGAAGGCAGATGTCGATGATGCTGGTCGCAGGTCAGCAGTGTTGGGAAGAACGAAGGAGTTGAGTGATCCAAGGATCTTCTTGATGGAGCTTGCCTGATCTGTGATCGGCCACACTGACTCTGCCATCGGGTCTTCGGCTTTGCCTGCTGCTACCCATTCGCCCCATGACTTGTACGGGCCCGGTGCGGCTCCGAGGTCCCCATTGAAGGTCGTGTCGTAGAACATGTTGACGACTTCTGTGATACGCCTTGTCATGTTGGGTTCGGTCGAGTTCGTCTCGCCGAGGCAGATGTCTCCCCACTCAGAGACGTTCGGGATGTTGCAGGTGAAGAGAGAGAGCTCCTCGATGTCTTCGACCTTGTTCTTGGCCCAGAACAGGTACATCGTCGACATCTGGTACCACATTGATCCGAAGTCGTTCGTCTGTGGGGTATTCGAGACGGATACGACGTAGTACTCCCACGGTACGGGGAGGTCTTGGACGACGCATTCGCTGTCATCCCAGACGAGGGCGTGGGGGATCTCGTTGTTCAGGAAATCGGCGAGAACGCCTCCTGCACGCAGGTGGATCTTTCTGGGTTCTCTCTCGATAACGAACATAGTAGTATCCTCCTGAACACCGATCGCGACAGTGTTCGGAGGGATGATCCGCGAGATGAAGGTCGACGGCCGCGAGGTTGATTGGCCGATGATGTCTTCGAGCTTTCTGGTGCTGATGAGATCTCGTTCGTAGAAGAAGACCTCGTCCTTGATGATCTCTGCGTAGTTGGCCATCGTGTCTCCTGTTGTGTTGCTCCCGGAGGCGGGACTCCGGGAGCCATGTTTCGCGAAGGGAGAGCTAGGCTCCCTTCTCCCCGGTGGGAACACGGAAGTAGAGGATGCCCTCAGAGATGAGGGTCGACTCCGAAACCTCAACGCCCTTGTAGCGCGCCTTGGCGCTGGTGGGGATGTTGAACGGGCCCGCGAACGCGGCGCGGATCTCGGCGACTGACTGGCTGCCTACGATGGTGGCCTCGTTCGGGCCACTCTGGACGGTGATCTGAGCGCTCATTGGCGTCTCCTTTCACTAGTACTGAGATACTGCTCAGCGCAGTCTCCTATAGGAGTTCAAACCCGTCTGGGAAGTCTCGCTCGATGCGAAGCAACCAGTTGGGTTCATCGAACCCGATCTCGACATCTATCGGATCAGGATCATGTAGCTCGACATCCATCGCTCGCTCGAGAATATCGATGGCGTGGGAAACGAGCATGGGGCCTTCGTCGTAGGGCAGGTTATTGAGGAGTACTATCCTTTCCTGATAGTGATCCATCGACTTGTTGCGGGGTTCCAACACTTCTGGCACGGGAAGCGGCATCATCGTTCTCCAGTTCAGCGATCTTGATGGCTGCTAGCGCTGCGTACACGTAGTCCGTGAGCTCAGACTTGCCTTGGACGATGGTCGGCTCAGGGGTGTTGCGTCTCCAGGTGGGGAAATGGGAATCGAGGGTACGAATCAGTTCGTGCTCGAGGTCTGTGTATACGAGCAACGCATCCGTTGTCTCGTCCAGTACCTTGCCGGGCTTGAGGGTCGGCTCTCCTCCGAACTCTTCGTATCCCTCGATCACCGCACCGTTCCCCTCTCCGCGAGGGGAGGTGATGAGCGTGATGTCCATATACCTTAAGGCGTTGCCGAAGATCCTCAGTATCGAACGTTCTTCACCATCGACCTTGGGAGGGCCGATGAAGGTGAGTTTCTCGCTCATGGGTTCCTTTCGCTTTTGGCCCCGGCCTATCGAGCCCTAGCCGGGACAATGGGGGTGCAGGTAGGAGACAACGAACCTTGCTCGACCCTTTGTATTGCCGGTTACGGTATCCGGCGTCCCTCGTCTTCCTGATCAGTGGAAGATGTGAACCGCGCCTATTCAGCGGCCGCTACTCGGGCTCGAGCCTCATCTCAGTACGGCGTGAATGGCCCCCACATTTGGTTGGCTGAAGTCAGGGAGTCGAACCCTGATCCGGGCACCGCACAGTTAGCGGGGGTAATGCCTGAACGACCGCTCTTCAGCACTCGCCGGTTACGGGCTTCCGGCTCCGATGCCCCTAGGACCTGCCATCGGACGGTTATGTTCTTTCTACTTTTCTCACCGTCTACTCGCACGGGCAATGCTAGCAAGGCCCACGGGTGGAACCGGGAGGTTTTCGATCGAACGCCATATGGTTTTCTCATGGAATGGAATTCTCATGGGATGGAATTCTCAAACCACGTAACTTCTTCTTCTATTTGAGCGTTTGATGTCTGTGCTAGCGAAACTGGCCCTCCTTCTATTCAGGAGTGGTCCTTGCTCGTGGTCGCTTCCTGCCTGGGTCAGAGACATTCGATTCATGGGACTGGGGGGAGTCAGCCCCATGATTCGATGGCCTTTGATTGGGAGTGGGCGGCCCAAAAAAAGGGCTCCAGCGCACGTTCGGAGGATGAACGTGAACTGGAGCCTGGGACCGGGAGTGTTCAGAACCCGGAAGAGTTAGTCGGCCAACTCCGCTTCGAGAGTGGCGATGTCCGAAGCCTCGGCGCGCGTCGACTGGTAGGCCGCGAACGCCTCTGCCGCCTCGTCGATGAGGGCCGAGATGGGCTTGGGCTTGTTCTTGGTGCCGTCCAGAGCCTCGACGCGATCGGTGCGACGGGTCAGGAAAGCGGTGGAGACGATGCGCGAGGACAGGTACTTGGAGTCGTCCCCTCCATCGCGCGTGGCCCGGTAGACCACGACTTCGACCACCTGCCGGGCAGCCCCAGCACTGGAGTCGATCTGAGGCGCAGATGCGACCCGAACCGGATGCTTGTCGCCGAGAATGTTCCAGGTCATGGGGGCGCCGATGCTCTGTCGTGTCATCAGTGGCATTGTATGTTTCCTTTCGTGAAACTGGATCTTGAACATGGTTCGGAGCTTTTGACCGTTGTGGCCGAACGCTTCTCAGTTCAAATCCCCACGGGTTCAAGTTGACTGTTTACGTGAGAGGATTGACTGGGAAAGCGCGGGGCCACTTCTGGTCGAAAGCTCCTTAGTTCACATCCCCACGGGTTCTAGATGTGGGGTTAGCTGTACCGACTACTTGCGATTATCCGTTCAACGCAGCCATCAGTTCTTCGGCCGAGAGCGCCTCCTCGTCGGATGCGAGGTCCATGCCCAAGTCCCATTCCGTATCAGCCATGTCGTGATCGGTGCCCAGTGTTGCGTTGATGTAGGTACCGACATGGAGCTGATGCTGGTCGATGAACGTGCGAAAGATGTTCGAGTTCTGGCGGGCGAGATCGTAGTTGGGCAGGTCGGGGTCGATCAGGAACCGGGCTACCTTGTGCCTGCCCGTGTAGAACCTGACCGTGAATTCGTTGGGCAGCATCGCGTCCATCTCCGGGTCCGCGTCCGGGTCTTCGGGCTCAACGATGATGTGCACGTCATGGAGGTCCTTGTCATTCTCGTGCAGGGAGTAGCGGTAGGGGTCTTCGTCAGTTTCGAAGTAGGAACGAGGCGCTTCCCCGCCACCGTGCAGGTTAGAGACGGTCGCCTTGTGCCCATGCTGTCGGAGGTAGCTGCACTTCTTGATGAAGACTTCACGGCGCTTGTCATCGAGCAGGTCCACGTCGTGGTCCTTGGCCCAGATGATGAAGGTCTTGGCTGCTCGCTTCTGGATCTCAGGCTTGTCTTTGGCGAAGCCCCGGAAGGACAGCTTGCCGTACTTGGCGATGATGGAACGTGGCTCATCGGAGTTGA
>QNFP01000300.1 GCA_003645535.1 Gammaproteobacteria bacterium
GAGATGTTGGCGAAGAACATGATGGAAGTGAAGGAGATGGTAATGTAAGAGGGCCATCCACCAGTAGTTTTTTTGGTGGTCCAAGGGGTGATCTGCAAGAAGGTTTTGAAGATGCTGATGTTGTTGTGGAAAGAACATATCGTACACAAGTGCATACGCATTTACCTTTAGAGACACATGGTGTTGTGGTAGACTGGAGAGCGGACACAATGATGGTTTACGCATCTACACAAAATACTGCTGCCGTAAGAAATGAGTTAGCAAGTGTATTTGGCCTGCCAAAGAGTAAAGTACGGGTAATATGTAAGTTCATGGGAGGCGGATTCGGCGCAAAACATAGTGCTGGAAGTTTCGGGCCAATGGCGGCAAATCTTGCTAAAAAATCAGGAAGACCGGTTTGGTTGATGCTCGATCGACAAGAAGAACATATTGCTGAGGGAAACCGACCGAATTCGATTCACTATCTGAAAATAGGAGCTAAGAAAGATGGTAGCTTAACTGGTATTCAACAGCGTTCCCATGGAACGGCAGGGGTTGGACTAGGCGCTGGAGTAGGTCGAATAGCACAAATCATGTATGATTGCCCTAATTTTGCGACCGAACAATATGATGTTTTAACTAATGCTGGTCCCGGAGCTGCATGGCGAGCACCCGGTAATGTTCAAGGCGCATTTGGTTTAGAACAGGCTATTGATGAATTGGCAGAAAAACTAGGGATGGATCCCCTAAGTTATAGGAATCACATCGATAAAAGTGAAGTAAGGAAAGTAGAACGCCAACGGGGAGCAGACCTTTTCGATTGGTCTCGACGTCAACCAGCAGGAAGTGATAAAGGAGTGATAAAAAAAGGACTGGGCGTTGGTCAATCTACCTGGCCTAGATTTGTGGCCTTGGACTCCTCCGTGGAACTTAAAATTCATAACGATGGAGGTGTTGAAATAAGATCGAGTGTGCAGGATATTGGAACAGGAACTAAAACCATTATGGCGCAGGTAGTTGCTGAAGAATTAGGTCTCGAGGTGAAGGACATTACCGTGAATATCGGTGATACTTTTTTTCCGGTTGGACCAGGTTCCGGTGGGAGTGTGGTAACAGGATCAATTACCCCTCCAACTCGAAATGCTGCTTATGAAGCAAAAAAAGAATTATTGAAACTCGTTGCAAAAAAATGGGAAACCGATTCTTCCGAATTGTTTATAGAAGAAGGAAAAGTGGGCCACAAGAATGACGCAACAAAGAAGATGTCATTTAAAGAGGCTACCAAACTGATGCGAACAAGTCAAATTAGTAAAATTACCAGCCGATCAGATGACTATGGAGGGTTTCAACAACCATGGGGTCTTGCTTATGGTGATTTGGGATCGGTACAATTTGCAGAAGTAAGTGTGAATACCGATACAGGATTTGTTAAGGTAGACCGAATAGTGGCAGCACATAGCTGTGGGAGACCCATAAATACGGTGCAAATAGAAAGTCAGATAAATGGTGGGATCATCCAGGGTATTTCGTATGCCTTATACGAAACCAGAGTGATGGATAACAGCACGGGCCATATGATGAATGCCAATGTAGATCAATATAAGGTGCCATTTTCCATGGTGATCCCTCAGATTGAGAGCATTATTGTTGAAGAGTATTCTGCACTTTCATCAACAGATGCTTATGGCATCGGGGAGCCAGCAAACATTTCAACGGCTGCTGCGGTTGCCAATGCTGTTTATAATGCCATAGGTGTAAGGATCTATGAAATACCAATCACTCCGGCAAGTATTCTAAATGCATTAAATAAAGTAGATCAATAGACTTGATAAAAACAAGTCTCTTAAAAATATAGACATGAATAAATTTAGTTGGTATGAAGCCAAATCAATTGAAGATGCTCTTCAGCAAGTAAATACAACAGTATCCGAAGAAGTATATCAATCGTCTAATGAAGCAGCGATATTTAAATCAGGAGGTATTGATGTATTTGACTTGGTAAAAGAAGGTTTGATAAAACCACAAAAAATTATCAATATTCGAAATATTCCGGGTCTTGATAAGATAAGTTATGATCGTAAGGAAGGCTTGAGTATAGGTGCTAATGTGACCTTGGCTGAAATGGCTTCGAATGAGGTGATAAAGGAAAATTATTTGGCACTCCATCAAGCGGTAAGTCATGCTGCCACGCCCCAATTACGTAATATGTCTACCTTGGGAGGTAATATAGCGCAGCGCAACCGCTGCTGGTATTTCCGTTCTGTAGATCATGATTGCTTCCGTAAAGCTGGAGATAGATGTTTTGCCCGACATTCGGAAAATGGAGAAAATGAAAATCATGCTATTCTGGATAATGGTTCATGTGTAAGTGTACATGCTTCTTCGATTTCAACAGCGTTAATGGCTTTTAATGCTACTGTTGTTTTTTTTAACGACAAAGGGAAAAAGAAAGAAGTTCTCATGGATGATTTCTTTGTTTCTGCAAGCCAGGATATATCTATGGAAACTATCCTGCAAGCAAAAGAAATGATAACTAATATCACTCTACCTGCACCGGAGAAGAATACAAAAAGTTTTTATATGAAACAGGGTGCACGTGAATCTTATGACTGGTCAATCGGAGATGTGGCTATAGTTATGAAAGTTTCAGGAAATACTTGTAAATCTGCAAGTATTGTTTTGGGTTCGGCGGCTCCGGTACCTTACCGGTCTAATGAGGCGCAACAAGCAATGGAAAACACAACTATTAATAGCGATAATGCCCTCAAGGCGGCTAAAGCGGCAATGTCGAAAGCAAGACCCCTGTCGAAAAACGGTTATAAAGTACCTTTGTTTGTATCTATTATTAAACAGGCAATTTTAGAAATATCTTAATTATGGAAGGAGATAAATCAAACAACAATAATATCTGTAAATTTCTTCGCGCCAGAAATCCATTTGGTATGATGGAGGGAGGGGAACATCCGTGGCTCTTGTTAGATGATGCTAACACCATTTGTTGGTGTATCAATTCGGCAGGAGCAGTGGGTCCTGATAATGGTTTGGTGTCACCGAAACATTGTAAAGAAATGAGAAGTTGTTTCGTTGCTCAGGATGTGGATTGAGGATCTGGCTTTGTTTAGGAAGTTATTCTTTGACGTAATTTTTTTCCGGACAAAATCCTTTAGATGGCCTTAATCTTTCTTAAGAATTGGGTAGATCAATAAAATCTATGATTACTTTTCTCCTGGTACAGGTGGATATTGCATCATAATTTCGGTTACAAATTCGTTGATACGCTCTACCTTTTTATCAATGTTCTTGGATGAGGCCAAGATTCCTTTTCCTATTCCCTGCCATGCAAGTTCTTTTTTGTGGGCATCTATCAGGTCTATAAAAAGCGTGCCCTCGACTGATGTGGATACATTGTTATATCCAAAACCATATCCATAACCATATCCATGGCCGTAGAATCCATACCCGTAATACCATGGATACCACCCGTAGTAAGTATTATTATAAACATCTATTTTTTCACGGGATTTTGTAAAGATATTCACCAATAAATCAGGGTTTTCGGATTTAACAAAACCTTTTGCGTCCATATTGGCCTCAATTGCCCTCAAAATTCTCCTTTTGTCCAAATCAGATATTTCAACCTTATCAATTCCTTTTTTATAGAAAGCATAGGTCTTGTAACTTGAGAAGTCTGTACCTTTATCGTAATCGGAATATACGGATACTGAGGCGCAAGAAGAAATTATAAAAACAAATAGAATTAGAAATAATTTAAATACCTTCATTATAAGTTTTTTAATTTCAATTTAAGCAAGTTCTTGTGTACAAGGGCAATTTCATTTTATTTTTAAGATGCCTTCGAAAATAATTACTGCAAAACGAGTTGTACAATTTACTTGTATTGATTTCAGATAGTTGTGCTTATCATTTTAAACATCTTAAAAATTTCTCGTTAAAAAAGGTTTGCTAAAATACAATTATCAATAATCATACCATTTCTGATTTAAATTTTTAGGCCGGATAGTTGCTTGAAAAGTCTTGATCGAATATTTTGATCTAAACACAGATTGTTTGTGAACCTAGTTAGAGTCTGTCTATAAAGTCGGTGTTTGGTTCAGAATGTTTGAGTTCGAGCCTGCCTGCCGGCAAAGGCAGGGCTTGCGAAGTCATTTAAGATTAGGAGTGCGCCCGAGGCGTATGACTAATCTTAAATGCGAGTATAACGAAGAAATCGGACATTCTGGAC
>QNFP01000301.1 GCA_003645535.1 Gammaproteobacteria bacterium
CTTCACTGGGGCCTTCGCCGATACGACGAATACGCATCTCTCGATACCAGCGTTCCAGCGGTAAATCCTTGGTCATACCATAGCCGCCGTGAATCTGCATGACGCGATCGACGACCCGGCCACCGGCTTCACTGCCCAATAGTTTTGCCATCGCTGCTTCGGTACGATAATCGTCGCCTCGGTCTGCTTTTTGGGCGGCTTCCATACAGATATGACGAGAGGTGCGGATATCGATTTCGTTATCGACAATCATCCACTGTATTGCCTGGCGCGAGGCGAGCAGACCGCCGAAAGTTTCGCGTATTTTTACATATTCAATGGCCATTGCCTGGGCCTTGATAGCGACGCCGATACAGCCGGCGGCATAGGGGATGCGATAGCGTGAAAGACGGTCATTAGCGATGGCAAAACCTTTATTGAGTTCACCGAGGATATTTTCTTTCGGCACGCGGAGGTTTTCTATTTGAATTTCGGTGGCGTATTTAGTGGAGCGCAAGGTGTGCACTACCCGGCGGACGTGGAAGCCCGGCATATCCGTATCAACCAGAAAACAGGTGACGCCATTGCGGGTTTTATCTTCGGAAGTACGGGCAAACAAAATACCAAAATCTGCGTGATCGGCACCACTGATAAATATCTTTGCGCCATTAAGTATCCAGTCGTCGCCATCCTGTACGCCACGGGTTTGAATCGCTCGACCGGGATCAGAGCCACCGGAAGGTTCAGTGAGGGCAAAAAAGGAAGTTTTTTCACCGCGCAGTACTGGGTACAGGTACTTTTCTTTTTGCATATCCGTTGCTTCATAGAGTTGCGCCAGACCTGCACCACCAAAGACGTTGTAGCAAGGGTTGTAGAGCCCGGCACGGTGCTGTGCCATCTCAAAAGCCAACAGGGTTTGGGTGGTGACATCGACATCCGGGCCGCCAAATTCAGGTGGGATACCGAGCCCGTAAAGGCCCATATTGCGAGTCATTTCTTTCAGACGCTCGCTGTCCTCGGGCGCTATCTCACCAGCATCGGGATCAAGGTTGTCTTCCAGCGGGCAAATCTCTGTGCGCACAAACCGCCGCACCATATCCACTAGCATTTGTTGTTCTTCGGATAATTGATAATCCATATTTCCCCCAATAATTCAGAATATTTTTTACAATTAATATTTATCTAATTGCATCATAAATTGTTCAGTACTAATTCCCCGGCGAAAGTACACCAATTTTATGGGGGTACTCGTTGAGCACCCGTTCAGGCAACTCGCCAAAATCGTATTTATGTAACATCAACAGCTCTTCGTAGCGGCTGATATATTGCATATTTACTTCACAACGAAACTGGGTTCCATCGCTGTTTTCCTGCATTTCCCGCTTCAGTTCGCCATGCAGGCCAAACAAGGAACGCCCGCCCGCATAGCCTATATAAAAAATATCACCACTGGCGTCGGCCAGTTGGTAAACACCGAGCTGACCTTGAATGGGTTCTATGTTTTCAGGTGTCAAAGCCTGAAAAGGTTTCTCTAGCCGAATTGACATGACTTATCTCCTCTTACGTATCTCTGGAAATCCTATGTCCAAAATTCTGTACCCAGAAATAAAATAGCCAGGAATAAAATATCCAGGAATAAAATAGCCAGAAATCACTGCTTTTTTCTTATATGTTCTTAAATTAATTGCCTTGAAGCTATTTCCCCTTAAAGCTTGAAGCTATTTTCCCTTAAAGACAGGCACACGTTTTTCCAGACGGGCAGCGGTACCTTCCCGGCCATCTTCACTGGCGCTGGCAGTCTCCACCAGCTTGTCCATATCTTTGTGGTAAACACCATCGCGGAAACACATTTGCCGCACCAACAAGCCCTTCATTGCCTTCAGCGAAAGCGGTGCATTGGCGGCCAGACGATCAATTACTTTTTGAGCTTCTGTTTCCAAGTCATCGGGGTTAGCTACCCGGGCGATCAAACCCATATCGAACATTTGCGTAGCGGGGAAGGGATCACCCAGAAAAAGGAATTCTCTGGTTTTTACCGGGCCAGCCACTTCCATTAATTTTTTCGCCAGGAACCAGGTGGGCGCAAGTCCGATCTGGGCCAAAGACATGCCAAAGCGTGCGGTACTGACGGCCACGACGATATCGCAGTGTAGAGCCAACTCGTTACCACCGGCGATAGCATCACCCTGCACCACACCCACCACCGGCAGTGGATAGGTTTCGATGGCATAAAGCATTGTTTCGATGGGTGCAATACCACCAATGGTTTCCTGTCGAGCTTTAAGATCCATGCCAGAACAAAATACCGGCCCCTCTGCGCGAATCACAGTCAGCCGCTCGGCATCGGGCGGGGTTACGGTAAAGGCCGCTTCCAGTTCGTCGAGCATCTGTTTATCAAGGGCGTTACGCTTATCTGAGCGTGTTAGGGTGACGGTACGTACTGCGCCATTTTCTTCAATTCGAACTCTTGCCATATTGTTTTCTCCTGGTTAGACGATTGGCTTAAATCGCATTTCTCAAATTATGGGGATCGATATCGCCGGTAACTATTTAATCTCAGAATTAATTTCGGCTTAATCCCTGAAAGAAGGATCTTTAGCATCCATCAGCCGTATCAGCGCTGGCCAGGCCAGGTTAGCACCTTTGCCAAAGGCGCCAGCGCCCTGCTTTTTAGTCCGTGTTTGCACTTCCTCTGAAGGAAATACCAGAGGCGCGCCACCGGCCAGGGCGGCGACCTGAACATCGCAGGCGCGCTCTAGAAAATACAGTCGATAAAAAGCATCGACGGCGCTTATGCCACAGGTCAGTAAGCCATGGTTGCGCAGTATCATCGTCCACTCATTGCCCAGATCGGCCACCAGGCGAGCCTTCTCTTCAGGATTTAAAGCGACCCCCTCATAATCGTGGTAGGTCAATGAACTTAAGGCCACCATCGATGATTGAGCCAGCGGCAACAAACCGTCACGATGAGCTGACACCGCCATCCCCGATGTGGAGTGGGTATGGAATACGCAAGTGGCGTCAGGGCGATGTTCGTGAATAGCACTGTGGATTATGTAACCCGCTTTGTTGATTTTGTATTCAGACTCACTCATCAAATTGCCAGCCAGATCAACTTTAACCAGGCTGGACGCGGTAATTTCATGGAACATCAGACCGAAGGGGTTTAACAGGAAGTGGTCTTCCGGGCCGGGAACGCGCATGGAGATGTGGTTCGCAATCAGGTCATCCCAGCCATAATGGGCCACCAGTCGATAACAGGCGGCCAGATTTACACGGGCTTCCCACTCTTCCGGGGAAACCTGATTTTGCATTGGGGTAAAGTTAACTTTTACTGGAATAGGCATTTGCTGGCCCTCCTTTGTTTGATATTTGCAAAGTTGAGTATAGCTGGTCATGTTAGCATTACTGCAAATCTATAAAAAAGAGGTGACGATAATGATAAAACTGGCCTTTTGTATACGCAGATTACCGGGCATGAGCCGGGATGACTTCCAGGATTACTGGCGTAATCAGCACGCTGACCTGGTGATGAGTTTCCAGCCTGCCATTGGTTTCAAGCGTTACGTACAATTTCATGGTGGCTATGACAAGCTATCGACCAAAGCTGCTGAGTTTCGAAATTCCCCCGAGCCTTACGATGGCATAGCAGAGCTTTGGTGGGAGGATGAAGAAACCATGACCAGGTGTTCTGCTACCGACGAAGCCCGCGCGGGCTTTGCCGCGCTATATGAAGATGAGAAGAACTTTATCGACCTGGCCAGTTCGCCTATGTGGTATGGCGTTGAGCATGTGATACATGATGAAGCCGTTGGTTGAATGCGGATGTATCTCAATTTATGGCAGCTAACCGATGACGGATAAGCCGTGAAAATTGGCGTTAGCATCCGCACAATGGGGCCGCAGTCAACGCGGCAAATTATCAGCGAGTGTGCTTTACATGCAGAGCAAGTGGGTCTGGATTCGATCTGGCTCGCCGAACATATAGCTATTCCTCCGGATGATGCGGAAGGCTCCGACGGTCGCTATCTTGACCCCCTTAATTACACTTTCTTACCTGGCGGCAAAAACAAAAAGTATTAAGTTGGCTACCGGCGCGCTAATTTGTAAGCGGTAAATAAACGACGGAGTGGCGTGCTAGAGCTTGATCTGCTCTGGGTTTACGTTGCCCGGCAACAGGGCTTCGATAGCCTCAACGGTTTCGGCCCTGGGCAACTC
>QNFP01000302.1 GCA_003645535.1 Gammaproteobacteria bacterium
ATGCAAAAAGTCGCAGACAATTACCAGAATTTACGTTATACATTTTCCGCATTGGCATTAGCAGGTGCACTGCTCATTGCTTTTACGCACCACCATATCACCCATGCTATCGCCATTGGTTTACTGATTTTTGCCCTCTCAGGCCTCGTTATTGACAGATATTCAGAGGTGCGCGCCCGGCTTTATCTTGGCAACCTACAGGCACAAAATTAACTTATTATACCCAGATATTCTATCAATATTAATTGATAAATAGTTATAAATTACAATATATTAATAGGTTTTTATAATGAATATTCTAGCTTGAATTAGTGGCAGTATCTGATGCATAAAATAAACATATCCCCTTTCATGGTTTGCCCCTTTTAATTGTTTGCCCGTTTTATTAGTAGTATGGAGAGAAATATGCGTAGCATTACTTTGTTGACCCTTTGTTTATTGTTTAACCCTGCCTGGGCCGGGTGCAGAGCGTTTGATATTAATATGAAATCCATAGATGGCAGGTTTGTGGATCAATGTACGACAAAGCAGTGCTTTCACTTTGAAGGAGAAGCAGTACTGTCCAACGACTGTGCAAATCCCGTTGGAATAAAAATAAAAATAACCGCTTATGATGAAAATGGAGCCCTGATCGCCAGCAATACAGCGTGGCCCGCGGGGACCACAAATATTCCGCCCGGAGACTACGCTTTTTCACTCAGCCAATGGTTGCCTTATAACCCAGAAATAAAAACCTTTGCGCTAAAGCCGGTAGATGTTGAACATTGGCGAGAACAAGACCTTTAACTGTGGGTACTGAACATACGAGAATCGCACCCCAATCTGACATAAATTACCGCCTCGTATATCGACTGCAAAGCCCCACGTTCCTGCTGATATTAACGGTTTATTCCTGGTTGGAATAATCAACACCGTCACAATCATAATCATCTTCCAGCCAGGCTCGCTATCTCTGTAACATGTTATTTCTATAACATAGTCCAAACATCCCCTCTAAAGGATAACCATGAAAGAACTTACTACAACTGTATTCGCAGATAATTTTGCTTTTCTGGAGGGCCCGCGCTGGCGTGGCGACAAACTGTGGGTGTCGTCGATGCATGCCAACAGCGTTTTTTCCCTAACGATGGATGGTCAACGAGAAAAAGTAGTGGAGTTGACTGATCACCCCTCGGGCCTCGGCTGGCTACCAGATGGCGCCTTGATCATTGTCTCCATGCACGACCAGAAGCTACTCAAGCTGGTGGATGGCAAGCTTCAGGTTCACGCTGATATATCTCCTCTGGTCAATAGCCCAATCAATGACATGGTGATCGACAACAAAGGCAATGCCTACGTTGGTAATGTCGGCTTTAATTTTTTCGAAGGGGAGAAATTTAAGCCAACCAATTTTGTGTTGGTGAAACCTGATGGCGAAGCCAGTGAGGTCGCTACAGGACTGGCGGTACCAAACGGCCCAGTTGTCTCACCGGACGGAAAAACTCTTGTTGTTGCAGAATCCTGGGGCAAGAAACTGACCGCGTTTGATATCGCTGAAGACGGCAGTCTTGCTAATCAACGGGTGTGGGCAGACCTGGAAGGCATTGCCTCACCCGATGGCATTTGTATGGATGCTGATGGTGCAATCTGGGTGGCCAATTTCACTGGCCATAATTTTATCCGCGTTAAGGAAGGTGGCGAGATTACCCATAGTGTGAACATTGATGAAGACCGTGCGCCGGTGGCCTGTACCCTCGGCGGATCCGATGGCCGCACGCTGTTTGCACTAACCTATAAAGGCTTAATCACCGATGCTGGCCCGGAAGTACTTATGGCACGGATTGAAACTGTGACTGTTGAAATCCCGGCCAGTGGATCACCCTAGCCGGGAGTATCGGTCAGACAAAATAGCCTTGGCTATGAGCCATAACCTTCAACCGCTTTTATTTCGAGAAAGTCGGTAAAACCATGATGCCCCCATTCCCGTCCGTTACCAGATTGCTTATAGCCACCGAAAGGCACGCCGAAACCGCCTGAGGCGCCATTGATGTGAACATTGCCTGCACGAATTTTTGAGGCGACATCTCGGGCATGGTTGATATCACCACTCTGAATATAAGCAGCCAGACCGTAGGGGGTATCGTTGGCGATACGAATGGCTTCTGCCTCGGTCTCATAGGGGATCATGGTGAGCACCGGGCCAAAGATTTCCTCTCGGGCGATGGTCATGTCGTTGTTGGCCTCCGAAAACACCGTAGGACGAATGAAATAGCCTTTATCGAGGCCTTCCGGCCGACCAGGGCCACCGACAACGGCTTTGGCACCTTCGTCTATACCTTTGTTTATAAGGCCCTGGATCTTGTCAAACTGCACCTCTGAGACCATTGGGCCCATGGTGGTGCCGTCAGCGGTTGGGTCGCCGACGACGACTTTACCAGTGGCTTTGAGGGCAGCAGCTTCGGCCTGAGCCATTTTGGCTGCCGGGATCAACATCCGTGAAGGCGCATTACAGGATTGCCCGCCATTGACGTACATTTGCTTGACGCCCGCAGCAACGGCTGCATCGAGATCAGCATCGTCGAGAATAATATTGGGGGATTTGCCACCGAGCTCCTGAGTCACACGTTTAACCGTGGGCGCGGCGTTTTGTGCTACCAGAGAACCAGCGCGGGTGGAACCAGTGAAAGACATCATATCGACATCTGGATGCGTAGAAAGGGCTTCTCCCACCACAGCTCCTTGACCATTGACCATATTAAATACACCGGCGGGAACGCCTGCCTCTTCCATAACCTGTGTCCACAGGTAGGCAGAAAGTGGGGCCACTTCACTGGGTTTGAGAATCATGGTGCAGCCAACGGCCAGAGCCGGGGCTACCTTGCAACCGATCTGATTGACAGGCCAGTTCCACGGAGTTATTAGGCCGCAGACACCTATGGGTTCTTTGAACACGCGGTGTTCACCCATATCTTCTTCAAATTTGAAGGTTTTCAGCACGCGTAGCGCCTCCTGAAGGTGCCCTCGACCACATCCGGCCTGGGCGCCATGGGCAAAGCCTTTGGGAGCACCCATCTCTTCACGGATTGCATCAGCAATATCGTCGTAGCGTTTTTTATATACCGCCACACAGGATTCAAGTAACTCAATACGTTCTTTACGAGAGCTGCGACCGAAGCTCTCAAAGGCCGTTTTGGCGGCAGCGACAGCCAGGTTGACATCTTCCGCTGAGCCCTGAGAAATATGCGCGCATACCTCTTCGGTAGCCGGATTTATGACGTCTAGTTCATTGGCAACAATGGGATCAACCCATTTACCGTTGATGTAAAACTGCTTGTACTCTCGCATCGCTGTTTTCCTTATATTTTTCGATGAACGCGGATAAGTGTAGCACCATGCTAAGCACTGCAGGATTAGCCCTGCATCAAACTGCAAGCAACAAGGGCTTATAGTCCTATGCAAATATGCACCGGGTTGCTAGCCACTTTGAAAAAATGCCCACCAACTATTTGAGTGGCGGACATTCTCCACTAGCTTCTGGTCGTATTATCGAGCGGCAGGAATCGTCTTACCGACCGGCTCGCCGTCAACAATTTGATCGCAGTATTCTGACAGGCCGTAGCCGACCTTGTCCTTGTAGCGATATTCGGTCATCGCTTCAGTGATCCGGGTGTGCAGCCAGTCACCATTGTCGAGCTGGCGACGATTTCGCACTGGAACCAGGGTGATGATCTTACCGGTGATTACGTATTCGCCCTTTTCCGTTTTCGCCCAGGCCCGCAAGGCGGTCTGGTTGAAATCATCGTCCCATTCAGAATCAACAGTGCAATCGGTGATCAACTCATATTCACCATTGTTTAAAATCATCCCACCGCAATCCAGCTCGCCTTTGGCTGTGCCCGTGGTCATGATCATGGCCCCGAAGGTTTCATCGAAGCTGATCGGTAACCAGCGATACCAGTGGATATTCTGCCAGTAACGCGGCCCCCAGCTATGATCGCGCAGGCCATAGCCAGAAATCGACCAGGTATCCTCGCCTACCTTAATAGTGCCCTGGGCTTTTACATGCTGTTCGAAGTGGGCGCGGGCCAGCGCATGCTCCATATCCAGCTCGGGTTGGGAACCATCCGGGTTAAGGTGTTCACCACCATACATTGGTGAAACGCCGGTGTAATCGAGGTCGACAGAGCAAGGCAGTTTCGGGTTTTCCTTGA
>QNFP01000303.1 GCA_003645535.1 Gammaproteobacteria bacterium
CACCATGATGGGTGCCCAGGCGTCAAATGATCAGCATCAGAAGATTATGAGCTATCTGGACATTGGTAAGCAGGAAGGCGCTGAACTGTTGTGTGGCGGCAATGTTCACAATCATGATAAATACCCCAATGGCTATTATATTGAGCCGACTATCTTCAAGGGCCATAACAAAATGCGTATTTTCCAGGAGGAAATATTCGGTCCCGTGCTGAGCGTGACCACTTTCAAGGACGAGGATGAAGCACTGGAAATCGCCAATGACACACTCTATGGCCTGGGTTCAGGAGTGTGGACCCGTGATATCCATCAGGCACAAAAGTTTATAGATGGTATTCAGGCTGGTCGAGTATGGGTGAACTGTTATCACGTCTACCCGTCTGGCGCCTCATTTGGTGGTTATAAAAATTCTGGCATTGGCCGTGAAAACCACCATATGATGCTCAATAATTACCGCCACACTAAAAACGTCCTGGTCTCCTACAACAAAAATAAAATGGGCTTCTTTTAGGGAGCTGGCTGCGTCTTGACAGGGGTGGGATAGCGAGTGATGTGATGGCAAATGCACAACAGGGCGAAGCAGAGTATATCGAGCGAGTCAGCATCACTCCTGCCGCGGAGAAGGTGATAGACCAACTCCGCGCGAAACATGGTGAACTTATGTTCCATCAAAGTGGTGGTTGCTGCGATGGTTCAGCACCCATGTGTTTCGCTATTGATGATTTCAAAATCGGCAGTCGTGACGTTTGCCTGGGAGAAATCCACGGCTGCAAGTTTTATATGGGTGCCGACCAGTTTGAATATTATAAAAACTGCGAAACGATTGTCGATGTGGTGGAAGGCCGGGGCGCCAGTTTTTCTCTCGAAATCCCTCTGGGCCTGCGCTTTATTACTACCTCGCGGCTATATAACGAGGGGGAACTGGAAAGAGCGCGGCCTGTAGCTGTGGGCTAAGTAATATGCCTGAACCCCAATCTGTTTCGCCCAGACTTGATCAACGGTTCGCTGATAATCCATCGCTTATACAGACCACGTTGGCTAGTGAGTCACGTGGCTATTCTTTATATGTAAAGTTGTATGGAAAGTCATATGTAAAGTTGTATAAAAAGTTACATGGTAAGTTAAATCAGAACCTAAACCAAAAGCCTGATCGCCAGTCATGTGCCCAGTATTTTATTGTGGCTTTGATGGTGGTCAGTTTGCTGTCGGGTTGTGCCAGCACGCAACTGGCTTATAACCATGCTGACTGGTTTCTTGAAAATCGGGCAGACCACTACTTTGACCTGAATGGGCACCAGGAGCAGCAAATTGAGGAACAAATTGCTGTGTTACACCAGTGGCACCGATCGAATCAGTTACCTCTTTATACTGAATTATTTGCCGAAATTGAAAGACGTAGTTACAGATCTTTAAACTATGAGGATATGGTTTGGCTGGAGCAGCAGATCGGAGATCTTTATCAACAATTAATGGCAAAAGTGATCGTCGTGCTCTCTCAGGTAATGGAGAATCTGAGCGAGCAACAAGTTACTTATTTTGCAAAGGAAATAGAGAAGGAGCTACAGGAGGATATTAAAGAAGCTGCAGAACCTGCCGCACGTTTAGCACGGCAGCGCGAGAAAAAGGCAACAGGGCGCTTTAAGGACTTTTACGGCAAACTTAATGAGCAACAGCAGCGGCTGATCACGGCTAACCTTATTGATTTGCCAAATATTACCCCCTATTCTTTAAAGCACCGTGCTGAGATCAATGCACAATTGATTACGCAGCTGAGTAGCGGTGCTAACACACAGCAATTACAGGCCTATCTTGCTTTGATCTGGCTGGATCCAGAGCAGAACTATAGTGAAGCCTATCGTCTGAGTCTGGAGCAGGGCAGGGAGGTGATTTACCGGATGATTCCTGCAGTACACAATTCTGCAAGCCCCCGTCAACTTGACTATTTCCGTGACCGGCTCAAAGATTATGGGCGTGATTTTTCTGTGCTTACAGCTGTGGAGCCGCAGGTGAAAGCCTATACCTGTAAACGCGGGGCTCGGTACGGGCGTTCAGGAAAAAGAAATCGTAGTCTGGATTGTTAAATTAGAGAATTAAACTGGATACTTGAATTGGAAAGTTGAACTGGATTGTTTATCTGGAGAGTTGAACAGAATGATTAAGCAGGAGAGCAGAGCGGTCGCCACTATATTGGTGGCATTATCGATAAAAATACGCTGACAGATTCTACAGGCAGTTTTCCGGTTTAGGGAGACCTGCAATTTTGCTGGCGACTCGCGCCGGACTCGGTGGAAATAGTTGCATCAAATAGATGCTGCGGCCTTTCTCCCCGCCTAATTTTGAACGGACATAGTTAACTAGCGGACGCATTGCTGGTGAAAGCTCAAATGTAGCGTGGAACTCGCGTAGCAAATCGATAATTTCCCAGTGTCGCTCGTCCAAAGTAATATTTTCCTGCTCGGCCAGTGCGCACGCGGCCGTTTTGCTCCAGTCAGCGAGCTTGAGCAAATGGCCGTCTTCATCTATGGCCAGCATTTTACCTTCGATTTCTAGAATCATGGATACGGTTAATGGTTAATGGTTAATGTGATCAATACCAGCTAAGCACTTTGTCAGCCTCGAGTACCAATTCCACAAAACGATGATCATCTACCAGGCTGAAATGCAGAACTGACTGGCCAAGGTGCAGCCCCCTGGCTTCAAAGTCGGGTCTCAGTACATATAATTTGATGTCTAACTCGCTCAGCTGAGGCAGGCTTTTGTCGAACAGCGGTCCAGCTGTAGCGCCGTAAACGCCGTCCTCAATAAGAATAATGGTATCACCAGTAGCCGCGGTGGTAAGACAATCTACCAGGCATTGGTTGGCATAGGGCGATTTGTTGACAGTATGCAGAATCATTAGAAACTCAGTATTACTTTACAATTGGCCAACAGGTGCTTGACCTGGTCTTTATCAATTACTTCGGCTATGTCTGTCAGGTTACTGGCTTTGATGCCTCGTTCTGACAGTGATTTTTCATCAACCAGCAAGCGCTCAACACCATATAAAGGCAGGGCACTCAACATGGCGCCATGGTTTTTGGCTGCGATCACACTGACCTGTTGGTGATTATATAATTGCCAGACCCCGTCGTTGATAAAAAGCAGGGTGATATCAACGCCTAATGCGCCTGCGGCCAGCGCAGTTTCTATGGACTCTCTGGCGAGCGAGGTGCCGTAGGGTGCGTGGCGACATACCAGTAGTATGCGTTTGCTACCATCTGTGGCGGAGGTATTATCGGTCACGTTATCGTTCACGAGGATGGACCAAAAGTGATCAAGCGATCTGAATGCGCTGCTGCATCTAATAATTCACCGATACCGGCTAATTCAAAACCCTCTAGTAAGTTGCCGCAGGGCTTGCCAAAGCGTCGAGCTTCAATGTCATTTGCCACGCCGCGACGCAGCGCAGAAGCGATGCAAACAACGGCTTCCAGGTGATATTGATCAATCAGCTGCTGCCATCGTTGGGGGAGCTGGATTTCGTCCTGGGGCAAAGTGACCAGGCTTGATGCATTGTGCACGCCGTCGTGGTAGAAGAAGAGACGATAGATGTTGTGGCCCTGCGCTATAACAGCCTCTGCAAAGCGACAGGCTGTATCAGCAGTTTCTCCAGAATAGGGTGCGCCGAGTATGACGATGGTAAATTTCATGGGGATCGTGAACCTGTAGACAGGCCTATTTTAACAAAAGTTGCTGATTGATTTCTTCTGTCATATACCATGGGTTCAATCAGAGATATAAAACGTTTCGTCCATGTGTTGTCGTCTGTATGTTCTCGGTCCATTTTTTTGGATTTTCTTTTTGGGTATTCTTTTTGGGTAATAATGACGATAGCATGGTATAGCTTTGAGGTGCTATGGAACACTCTATGGAACAAGCAGATCGATCAAACCCTGAGCAGGCGGTGCCGCAGGAATCCTTTGCATTGCGCCTCAAAAGCCAGTTGTTGGCGGGGGGTAATGTTAAAGAAATTGATTTTGGCCGTGCCCTGCGACTTGCTGAGGATACTGATGGCGAAGAATCCCTGGTGTTTTTGCTTATTCGACTAGGCATGGTGTCTGAAAGGGCTATGGCCGAAGCTTTGGCCATCGGGCTTTCAGACACCATGCCTAGTCGAATAAGCAAAAACACCAGGGATTCTTCGACTAGG
>QNFP01000304.1 GCA_003645535.1 Gammaproteobacteria bacterium
ACAGGCGATTACACGATGAGCGAGATTGCAGATTATTTTGATGTTCATTACTCTACGGTGAGTCGGGCGGTTAAAGATGCTTGATTGCAAGACATGACCCGTTTTTCCGTTATTTTCGCTGAGAGTTTTTCTACAGTCTCGTTAAGCACCTTAGTGAAGAGAAATCTGAATAGGTATTGAGATATATGAAGATCACTCAAAGCGTATTGGCAATCGTAGCGGCATTATTTGGTCTCGCAACAATTTTTGCGGGCACTCATGTCCTTCTTGGTTCAGATCCGGGATACATCGTTTTCCGACCACTGCTAATTTATAACACAGCAATGGGTATCGTGTATGTCTCAGCAGGTGTCATTGCCTGGCGCAATCTAAAACAGGGCATGTATGTGGCAGCAGCTATATTCGTTCTCAATCTCATCGTACTGACAGCAATCTACTTTCTGTATACAGAAGGGGGCTCAATTGCTGTTGACAGCCTTCGCGCTATGTCTTTACGAACCATTGTATGGCTCGCTCTATTTGCTGGATTGGGGTGGTTAAGTCGTAGCAACAAACTCTACGGTTTCAAGCCAGATGCCTAACAAATCATTCAAGCGCAACCCGGCGATAAAGTAATCGTTCCCCCACCTCAGGATGCCGAAGCAGCAGAGGCCCGTATGAACGAAGGCTATGAGTGTACAGACTGGTATTTCTGCAAAAAGGAGCTGTAATTAACTGAAAGTAATTTCAAACAAAGCCAATCAACGTGGATCAAAATAAGCGCCGCGAAAAAAGACTCGCGTCACTTATTTTGCCCAGTTATTGGCAACGTTATGGCTATAGCCGAATAAACTGGATACGAAAATGGACGATTTACAACTACTGATAGATTTACACAAGAGAGCTAAACGACAAGGACCCGGTGGAGATTTAGAATTTAAAGGTGACGAAGTGCCGAACGAATATCCTGGATCGATTTGAATGGGTTTTGTTAGTAAAGTTGAGGTGTGTCTGAATCTATTGATCTCGAAATTATGCTATCTGAACGCTTGATCGTTTGCCCATATATTTTGTTCAATAGCTAATTTATTACTACACAAGCAAATAAAAACAGGCTATATTTTACCTGCGATGCCTTCTTGGAGCATCTAATTATAAGCATGCGCTCGTTATATAACTGACATTGCCATTGTTGAACATATAATAGATAAGAGCCTTGATATGAAACGTCATTATTTCGTAAGCGATGATCTCGATGATCTTGAGCATGTAGAAGAAGAGCTGGAACGCGATGGACTGGTATCACCGCAAATTCACGTATTAAGTCGTGATGATGCAGGTGTTGCCCAGCGTCCCCACCTCCATGAGGTTGAGGCGGTTATACGATCAGATTTGGTGCGATCGATGAAAAGAGGCGCCATCGCCGGTATTATCGGTGCACCTTCAGTATTACTTCTTGCCTACTTTTTGGGACTGGCGGAGGAATATACGTGGACTCCCTTTATATTCCTGTCAATCGTCGTTTTGAGTTTTTCCACCTGGGAAGGTGGTCTTTTTGGTATTCAGGTTCCTCATTATCAATTTAAACAATTTGAGCAAGACCTTGCTGGTGGTAAACATATTTTCTTTGTTGATGTTGAAGGCAAACAAAAAGAGATTCTCGATCGAGTGGTTAGCAATCATCCTCGTTTGGCCTATAACGGCCAGGCCAAAGGTAGCGTCGGATGGTTCGTGAAAGCGCACCAGGCTTTTAGACACGTTAAAAAACCTCTTGCGTAAATACAGAAATCGAACTGATATAAATACCACTAAAAGCCAATTCTGAACCGTCCTGGATTCACCAATAAACCCTGAGCGGCTAATGAGGCCATAACTGGGCAACATGGCTAGCCGGGGCCATACGATTAGTAATACCGGCAAAGTTATAATGTTTATCAACCGCTATTTTTTGATCCGTTGCCAAGGTCGACACCACCCTGAACAGGGTTTCCATTTCACTTAAACTGATGCCACGCTCGGCCAGGCCATAAAGGGACGTTGCCAGAAGGTGATGTTCTGGAAATAAGCAGCAATAGTATAATTAACCATTGTTAAACTATAGCGGTCACTGTGTGAGCGCCAGGTATTAACTCGACGACTTTGCTCAACAACAGCGGTGGGTAGGGCGCATACCGACTGGCCTTTTGGCCAGGTTAAAAGTTTGGCGATTTGCACCCTACCACTGGCTAGTTGTTTTTGATGTTCAACTCAATGCCTTAAGTAAGTGTCATTCGGAACTGAGTTGAATTAGTCGTTTTATTCGAAAACATCAGCCCACGCCTGTTTACAACCGGCAGACACCTTGGCGGAATTAGACTTGAGGCATTGCTCTACCTGACCCTCTCCCAGTTCAACGTCAGGGCAATGAGTAAGTATGTCTTCCTTGCACTCCCCAGCAACGTAATTCAAGGCTACAGCTGCCTGCTCAAGTTTTACAGACGCTTGATATAGCGTGTGCGAACAGCGACCGGATAATTCAGCTTCCCTGGAGTGGAAACATGAAAGCAAGCGACCTTCACCAAGGCGGATGTCGCTGCAATATTTTTTAATTTCACTCGCGCAACCCTCTTTTATATCTTTTTCCATCGTTTCCAGCGCGGAGGTATTACCTGAAAGGCCAAAAAGAACAAGAACAGCTGGCAAAAACACACTTTTAAATTTCATCGCTTTTCCCTATTTAGTTATATTACAAGTTGGACAAAGTCCGTCCGAATGATGCCATACTCTTCGGAAGTGATTAACTTTAATCTTCGAGCATTTCTCCTGAGCCACCAAATTCTGCGGGAAGATCCTTGAATTTCGGTAATCCATCGGGCACGGACATCGTTTTTTCACCGTAATAAACGTGCATGGTTCCTTTGTGGGCCTTCCCGGGCACAATGTTGAGATAAACATCAGTCATGCCCATTTCTGGGTGCACACTCAAGACATGTCCGCCACATTGAGTGCAAAATTTTCGGTGGCTGGCTTCGGTCTTGGCAAAAGAACCAAGCTTATCTTCCCCGGCAGTGACTTTCACGGCATCGGGCGACCACAGACTAAAGGCGTTGATTGGTGCCCCGGCCCAGCTTGAACAATCAGTGCAATGACAATATCCCATTACCTGGGGTTCGCCGGTGACTTCGATCGCCACTGCACCGCAAAAACAGCTGCCTGTATGTGCTTCACTCATAATTTATCTCTCTGCTGATTGTGTCGTGAAGACTAATGCCCTTGCTTAGTTGAAGCAAGACATGGAACGCTGGATTTATATTTTTCTGGGCTACCCGCCGTCTGCCCTGCATAACGCCGTTGGTGTAGGAAGCGACAGTAGTCACTAAAGGAAAGGTGCCATAGATGATCTCTTCGGGGAGTCTGTAGCGCTTGATGGGAACCCGACGCTGGGTAAGCTTTTCTTTGTGCGCCTCCGGCCTTTACCGACAACCATTATTGCTCAGGTTTGCTCGGCGGTCGGCCATCTAGCATACTCACCTTCAATACGAGATTTCAAAACATCCTCAAAACCACCAACCAGGAGAAGATATTATGGTAAAACATGTATTTATTACTAAACCCGGCGACAACGTGCGGATGGAGCCCAAAGACGAATATACCCACGAGCCCGAAGCTGTTTCCAATTTCAATGAGAGTGCCTATTTCAATATCTATGATGGCGATCAGAAGATGGGCGGATGGTTTCGTATCGGCAACCGCGTCAACGAAGGCTATGCAGAAGTCACCATCTGTCTGTATTTCCCCGACGGTACGGCCGGCTTTATGTTCAAGAAAGCGGAAATCAGCAGCAATGATGCCTTCGAGGCCGGCGGTGCCCGCTTTGACATTATCGAGCCCTACAAAAAACTCCGTGTGGTTTATGACGGCGAGATACTGGTGATGTCGGATCCACAAGCCCTGTTAGACCCGAGCAAAGCCTTCAAGGAAAACCCGAAACTGCCTTGCTCTGTCGACCTCGATTACACCGGCGTCTCACCGATGTATGGCGGCGAACATCTTAATCCAGATGGGTCCCAACCCGAACTGGATATGGAGCATGCGCTGGCTCGCGCCCATTTCGAACAGCATGTGAAAGCCCAGGGTACTATCAAGGTTGGCGATGATACCTGGTCGATTTCTGGCTATGGCCTGCGCGATCATAGCTGGGGGCCGCGTTACTGGCAG
>QNFP01000305.1 GCA_003645535.1 Gammaproteobacteria bacterium
AACCAGCTGCAAAAAATTGACACCTATCAGTAGCGCTACCAGGGCCTGGTTGATTGAAAAAGCACGAGAAATGTCACCCGAATAGCCGCGATACCAGACGTAGGCCCAGGCAGCAATGGACAACGAACTCAAAATGACCACAATTCTGCGCTGTGCCGCGCCGAGGAAGAAAAACAATATGACACCCGCTAACCAGGTAGCGGCAGTGCCTGGCCACAGGGGAAATGTCGGGGCAAAGGCGTTGGCGAGCGTGCCAGCGAGGCCCAGGCACAGCAGGGCCCCGCTCACTCGATACAGCAAGCCTATGGGAGTAGCCTGTGGCGGGCGTGACTAGCTTTACCCATGGCTGACCGGCACAACCTTCGCGCCCAAAAGCTTCATGCGGGAGACATTGGGTGCCTCTTTGGCAATATCGACCTCGCCCATGCAGTGATTGAGCTTGTGTGAACCGGTATGGTTGAGGTCTTCGCGCTTCAGGTAGGCGCCATCGTAGCCGTCAAATTCCCCTTTGTTGTCCGGGTATTGTTTGAAATAGTTTGAATAATTCATGGTGCTACCTGTATTATATTTTGCGTGGCACCTAGATTAGCGCTACTGTCGTCTTTTTGCCAGAGAGACATGCTGGCTGCGCTGACCCTTATCCAGTTTTTTGCCCTGCTTGTATAATCTTTGGCAGGTTTTGGAATACAATAGCGATGTTTGGGGTCACATTGCTGTTGAGTATTAAAGCCGGAAATTCATGAGGAAATAATGATGTCTATAGATGTAACCTTGGATTTACAAGTAAGTTCGGAGAACCGCGAAGCGCTATTAAATACACTGGAAGCTATATTGCCTGATACACGCGCCTATAAAGGGTGCCAGGGCATTGTAGTGACAAGCAATGCTGATGATCCTTTGAATATCGTGCTACTTGAAAAATGGGATGCTCGTGCGGACCATGAAAGCTATATTGCCTGGCGTGCAGAGCGTGGTGATTTAGAAAAATTAGGTGCTTTATTAACGGCACCACCGGCTTCCAAATACCTTGAAATGATGAAAATATAGACGTGTTTTTAAAACGGAGTTAACTGGAGCTACATAAGCCCCTATTTCAAAGAAGCTTATGTCGTGTAGATATTAAATGTTGATAAGGGGCGGTTGTCAGCCTCAAATTTTTTATGTAAAAAAGAAATACTATGCGGATTATATAGAGTGGTGTGGATGCATTTTTAGCAATGTATATGGCTTGGTTTAAGCTTGAAAAGCCAACAGAATAGAACTTATGAATGAGCGGTTACCTCGAAACCGCACTTTTTGTTTACGTCGAAAAGCTGTAGCGATACAGCAGGTAAATTCAATCTATGGATACGCAAAAGACACCTTATCAACTTTTGGGCGAAGACGGTATTCGCCAGCTCACAAAAACCTTTTACGACTTGATGGATACTCTGCCTGAAGTTAAATCGCTGCGGGCCATGCATGCCAGGGATTTATCACCCATGAAGGAAAAGCTGGCTGAATATCTCACCGGTTGGATGGGTGGTCCGCCACTGTACGCGGATAGATATGGCACGGTTTGTATGACAGAACCGCACGAGCACTATCATATCGGCCCCGAGGAGCGTGATCAGTGGCTACTTTGTATGGATAGAGCGCTGGTAGAAACAGGTGCGAGTGAAGAGTTAATTGAAATGCTAAAAGTGCCCCTTTTTAGGATTGCAGATGCAGTCCGAAACAGGGAGGGTCCCAGCGCGAGCAAGGGAAACCCCGATATTTTGGCCACGGGTTAGAAAGTCAGGGCTAGCTCCCCTGTATAGCTCTGATTCCTGCTATACAGGATAAGCAACGTATCGCGGTAATACATTTGTGTCGGTCACTGCTTTCCTGTCGATATAGCTAGCACTGGCGTTGCTTATATCAATAAGGTCAATATACCGTCCAACACACAAAAGTTGTGTTTTCTTGGTGTCGCTTCGTGTGTAATAAACGCTGTAATTAAACTCTGCCTGATAACGACCATCATCGGCCACAGTCACCGAGGTCAGTTGCGTAAAGTGACGAGTTTGATAGTGTTCAGTCGAATCGGACTGGATATCCACCACTTGTGTCACTCGGTCTTGTAAGCGTTCGTAACAATCATCGAGCATAAAGGCAATGGGAAAGTTACGGCGATAGTTTTCCTCGGCGATAAACGTATACTGGCCCTGTTTGTTAAAGCAGGCTAACCAGGCGGGCATATCAAGTGCGTCCAGCGCACAGATGTAGTCTCGGTTGAGTTGCTCAATTTGTTGTATGGCGTCGGCAGATATCTTGTTCATTGCTCCGCCCTCTTAAAGCCCATTATTTTTCGATAATGTTCCCAGCGCGGTAGATTACCGGATTCATCATTCTGTTTAACGGTAAAAGACAGCTTGTATTCATCTTCTACGCCTTTTTGGAAAACAGCGTTGCCCGGGGTTTTATTGCCTTTATCAATTCGTGAAAAAACGGACGCATCCTCCATGCTCACCAGACCACAAGGTCCTAGCAGGTTGCTGGATTGACGAATTCGGTGCCGCACCATCTCTTCGTCGTCATCCTCATGCGTAAAGTAGGCATAATGAACTTCTATCCCTTTAGGACCCTTCGGAAAGGCGTATCGAACATTCAGCATGTCCATGTGTTTGCTAAAAACTGTCAATGGGAACGACATTAATACAATGGAACCCGAGCTGGTACCAGTTCCTTTAAAGTCCAAAATAGACGCATCCTTTAAAGCCTCCACTTGATCGGGAACTTTAATCTCTGACTCAAACGCCAGATGGCCGTTTTCAGTAACCTTTTGGAAGCCTTTACCACCTTGCCAGTTGAGCAAGGCAAAGGCTTTGTGCAATAAGGGAGCGTGATAACCGTCATTATCGCAATAGGCTTTCCAATTACAGTCGTACATAACCTTTTGGTAGCCGATGAGTTTCAATCGGCCATCGCCACCGAGTATGCGGCTTAGTGGCTCGTAGAAGCTTTCTCCGAGATATTCTTTTAATGGCGGTGTTTTATCACTCATCGTGACCCAATATAGCCCACAAAAGCCTTCGACACGTAATTGATGCAGGCCGAAGTTTTTCTTGTCAAAGTCAGGAGTAAATTCCCGGCTGTTGGGGCAACCAACAAGTTCCCCTTCGAGGCTAAATAACCAGCGATGGTAAGGGCACTCGAATTCTTTCTTGTTCCCGGCGCACTCTGTTACTAATGCGGTGCCTCGATGTGTACAGGTATTTTGAAATACTCTGATCACACCGTCCTCGCCGTGTACGGCAAAAATGGGCATCTCACCTAATTCAGCGGCTTTGTAATCGCCTGGATTTGGGATTTCGGCGCGATGGACAATGGGGTGCCACTCCTCACCATAAAAAATGGACTTCAGTTCTTTTGGCCAAAGTTCTTCCATTTCAAAGACAGCTTTTGGAACTTCATTGTATTTTTTTGGCCATATTAGCAAGGGTTCTTCGTTTTTCTGGTTTGCCATGATTAATCCGTTTTTTCAGTGCTACTTGAACAAGTCGTCTAGCTCGTCTCCAGCTAGCTCCTGGATGAGCTGCTGATTCTTCGCCAAGAAGTTGCCTATAGATAAACGTTCAGGCTCTTATTCATGAATATGTTTTGATCCAGAATAATTTTCCTCTTGGCCAGCTTCAATTGCCCATCTACCCGCCTTAATAGGTCAGTTCGATGACCAACCATAGTGTGTTCTTCATCCTCATTCATATTCCGATGAACGGTCGTTAGTGAATAGACCTTAAATTCATCAGGGTTGTCGGTTAATTCGACTTCAATATTAGTAATAACGTGTGCGGCCCGGGTAGCCGGGTCCTCAGACCAACATGTCCCCGTTTCAGTGCGAACAACCCTTTTTTCAAGGTCCTGCATTGTGTCGCAATAATACGATTGATCATAAATTGTAGGTTCTTTTCATTTTTACGATACCGCTGATAACGATATGGCATCCAGTAATGAACGTCGTCTGTAAGCATTGTTAACCACTCACGAAATTGCTCGTTATCGTTGATCCGTGCCTCACGATACAAGAACTGTTGCACCTCATTAATCAGTTCGAGAGAGGCAAAGCCACTGCTGCTATTTTCCTGTGTCATATTCGATATCCCCCTTAAACGGTTGGTTTTCCAGCGTATTTTGGCGTATAGCGGGTTGGAACG
>QNFP01000306.1 GCA_003645535.1 Gammaproteobacteria bacterium
GGAATACAGTGCTTGTGGTTGTTCGAGGGATGTCTCTTGCTAAGGAATTCCGGATCTCACTGACGGGCAGGCCGGTTACATTCAACCAAGATCTGAAGGCTCTGGTTCCGTCTCCCAAAATTGATTCGGGCTTCCTCTTCTATTATCTCCAATCTCAACAGCACGCCATTCGCGATTCTGCAACTGAGGCCTCTCACGGCACGAAGAAACTTGAGTCGAGAGTTCTTGAATCATGGCCCTTGCCGGTTCCAGAATTGGCCGAACAGTATGCCGTTCGAGACATCCTCTCCGCCTACGACGACCTGATCGAGAACAACCGGCGGCGGATTGTATTGCTGGAGCAGGCGGCGCGGATGCTCTTCAAGGAGTGGTTCGTTCATCTTCGGTTTCCTGGGCATGAGCATGTTGCCGTTGTTGATGGTGTTCCGGAGGGGTGGGAGAGGAAGGCCTTGGGAGAAGTGGCGCCGCTCAAGTACGGTAAGGCACTCAAAAAGGACGATCGAGTTCCCGGACCGTTTTCAGTCTACGGCTCGAGTGGGATCGTCGGTACTCACGAAAAGGCGCTTGTGGTCGGACCGGCAATTGTCGTCGGCCGGAAGGGTAACGTCGGAAGCGTTTACTGGAGCAAGGATGATTTTCATCCCATTGACACGGTGTACTTCATCGAAACTGAATGCTCCACCACGTATCTGTACTACGTCTTGCTTCACATGCAGTTCATCAACACCGATGTGGCAGTGCCCGGCCTCAACAGGGCCTTCGCGCACAGCCGGAGGCTGCTAGTCCCAGCCGACAAGGTTCTTTTCCTGTTTGAACAGGATGTCACCGTGATACGTGATCAGATTGACCACCTGGCAAAGTACAATGAAGCTCTGATGCAAGCCCGCGACCTGCTCCTGCCGCGTCTGATGAATGGCCAAATGGTGCCATGAAGGGGACTGTTTTCTCAACCATCGGGTACGAAGACCAGGATCGACAGGTGTCCTGGTGCGGGGTCAGCATGGAAGATGGGGACGGACTCCGTACTTTTATGACCAACGATGTGGCTTCGCGGCTTTACGATAAGGAGGGTGCAGCCGATTTTGAGGTGCACCTCCGAAGCTTGGCCAACACCGGTTTCGCACGCGAAAGCCTTGACGCGGTTCTGATGGCGGAGATTCCAGAAGGGCGTGATTGGGCTGTGGGCGAGGCGATGGCCGAAGCCCATCTGACCCGAGAACATGGGGTCAGTTGGCCCTGGAACATGGAACGTGACAAGCGCAATCCCAAGGCCAGCCTCCCCGGCGCGGATCTGGTGGGGTTCAAGACCGACGGGGCTGATGTTCGCCTGGTGCTCGGTGAAGTCAAGACGTCCACGGACGAGAGAACACCGCCAGGAGTTATGAGCGGTCGTGGCGGCATGACGCACCAGATTGACAACTTGGCGACCAATCTGTCGTTGATTTTCCAATTGCTCAAATGGTTGCTGCCTCGGTGCAAGGGCACAGAACACGAGACATCTTTCAATACTGCGATCGGGCTGTTTCTTGAATCCGGAAACAAGGCTGTCGCGCTTTTTGGGGTTTTGATCCGTGATACAAAATTCAACAAAAAGGACTTGCAGGCAAGAGGCCGAGCACTTGCGGGATCGCTGCAGGACCCAACGACCTGTCATCTGATCGCGATTTACCTTCCCTGCGCCATTGCTGATCTTCCAGCCCGCGTCTCGGGAGGTGGATCATGAGCCATTGGCTGCTCGACAAGATAAACGAAACGCGGCAGGAGGCCCTGAAGCAGGCGAGCCGTACGCAGATTTATCACGAGTTGCTTGATGCTCCCTGTGGTGAGGACGCGGATTTAATTCGACGTTCTGCCGAAGCCCTGGAATTGGTTGTGCTCGATCTCGTGCTGGAAAACACTGAAGACGACGAAGAAAAGCAGAAGGATTTGAAACTCAGCGCCGCCGATGCCTTCCGCCTGCGTCGCGTCCTCCCAAGACCGAACAATGCTTTGGATACCGGCATGTTTTTGTTGCGATCAGGCTCTCTCGCAGTTCTCGGTGACAAAGGGTCCGATGCGGCTCGGTGGCTTCGAGAGGAAAGCTGGCCAGAGCTGCCCCTGGAATCGAATGACTGGAGCAAGCGAACCTGGGCGACCATTCTTGATATCTGGCTTCGGCTCATTCGCAAGGAAGGATGGTCGGATCGAGACGCCGTGCTGGAACGGATTTCCTGCCTGCGTGATTCACAAGCGGCCTTCGAGAAAGACCACCTCGATGGGCAAGAGCCCGCTCAAGCCAAAGCGAAGGCTCTGGAGTTAATCGGCCTCTACCATTTGGCCAAAGCCGCGGAAGTATTCGCCCATTACATGACCGATGGCGTCGTCGATGGGAAGTATCAGATCCATCAACTGCTGGAAATCCACTTCGATCGGGTGCTGGCCGTGTGCAACCAAGCGCGAATGGTGGACCTCGAGCCACTGAGTCGATTGCTGGCCGCCTGCGCCTCACAGATGGCGGACAATTCGATTTGGACCGTTACCAGAGCCGTCAACTCGCGCGTAACGACGTTTGTGAAGACCCTGGTTGACCGCGGCCGTGGGAGTCGTGCGATCTTCGATGTGCTCCCACCGCAGCGCCGTGCGCTGGCTGAAAAGGGCTTACTTGGCTCCAGCCGACGAGCGGTTGTAGTAAGTTTGCCCACATCCAGCGGAAAAACGCTGATCGCGGAATTTCGAATTCTGCAGGCCCTAAACCAGTTTGACCATGAGCGCGGATGGGTCGCCTACCTGGCTCCCACACGTACCCTCGTAAATCAGATTGCACGTCAACTGCGCCGCGACTTCGAGCCACTCGACATCATCGTCGAGCAAGTAAGTCCTGCTCTGGAAATTGACAGTATTGAGGCTGAGTTATTGCACCAGAGCGACCCGGCATTGGAATTTCGAGTTCTCGTTACGACGCCGGAAAAACTTGATTTGATGCTCCGGCAGGGATGGGAGGAAGAGATCGGGCGTCCGTTGACGCTCGTTGTTGTGGATGAGGCGCACAACATTCAAAACGTCCGCCGAGGGCTCAAGCTTGAACTGTTGCTCGCCACAATCAACAATGAATGCCAGCGCGCACAGTTTCTCCTGCTTACGCCATTCATCAACAACGCCCGAGAAATTGCGCGGTGGCTTGGGGGGAAGAACTCGGAAGATATCAGCTTGGCCCTTGATTGGCAGCCGAATGATCGTGTTATTGGAATTGTCCAGGCTGAAAAAGGTGAAGCGCTCAAGGGCCGGAGCTATGACTACGAGCTTCGCATGGAAACAGTACATACCACGAGGCAAACCCTGGCGGTTGATGAATTGCTGAGGTTGCCTAAATGCGAAAGCATTGCGCCAACCTATAGCAAGGTCAATAGCCAAGGTGCTATAGCCGCCGTTGCGGCGCAAGAACTCCATAGGCGCGGGCCAGTAATTGTCATGCACACAAGACCGGACTGGGTATGGGGGTTGGCTGATCGCCTCAAGATTGATAGTAACCGGAAAACCCCAACTCAGAAGATTAAGTTGGTGCAGAGCTTCTTGAGAACTGAGTTTGGAACCACGTTCCCACTCATCGACTTGTTGTCATACGGCGTTGGAGTTCATCACGCAGGCCTCTCCGATGATGCCCGCGTGTTGATGGAGTGGTTATTCGAAGAAAATGAGTTGAGTTTCCTGGTTGCGACAACGACTATCGCGCAAGGTGTGAATTTTCCCGTCACGGGCGTGGTAATGGCTTCGCACCAATACCCTTACGGCACGGATATGCCACCGGAAGATTTTTGGAATATTGCTGGTCGCGCGGGTCGAATATCTCAGGGTAGCTTGGGGGTCATTGCCCTCGCTGCGGACAGCGCTAAGAAAGCAGACGCACTTCGGAAATTCATCAGCAAACAGTCAGGAACATTGAATTCCGCTCTTATTTCATTGGCGCGGGAAGCCGGCGACCTCATGAGGGACCTGGGTGGAATTGTTTACACCCATCCCGAGTGGTCTACATTTGTTCAATATCTCGCGCACACTTACCGTCAGATGGGGAAGCCGGAAGGTTTCGCCGACGAGATTGAGCAGGTGCTTCGGGGAACGTTTGGCTTTGAGAAACTACGCGCCGCAGATTCTATGCTTGCCAACTACCTATTGGATGGAATCCACTCGTACACCA
>QNFP01000307.1 GCA_003645535.1 Gammaproteobacteria bacterium
CTTCTCGCTTCTTTCCCGTTTTCGGTGAAAAATCAAGCCCACCTTTCTGTAGCTTAATAGAGCCGGCCAACGCATTTTGGCCAACGCCCAGGCCCGCCATGGTGGCGCCTGTGACCCCAGCCAGTCTCATAAAATCTCGACGATCTAATTTATTCATTTCAATTCCTCATTCATTTAAATGCTGTCAGGGTTTATACGATTTCGTCCACAAAGTGATCCAGGTTCTTCTTCTTCCGTTGCGTATAAAGAGTCTTCAGCAAATTATCCGGGTCTATATAGAATACGTGCGGGTTCGTCCCTTCTTCAGCAAGCAGTACATTATCGTCTGTGGCCAGATTGTGTTCTTTAACCAGTTTTGAAACTGAACTGTTCGGATCGTTTAAGTCTCCGAAAATCCGGGCCCGGCCCTGGCAGGTATTGACACAGGAAGGTTCGACGCCATTATCGACGCGATGCACACACATATCGCATTTATCCGCCGCCTGTTTGGTCGGATCGCCTCCTGCTTTAACAAAAGGATCGAACGAACGAACGCCATAGGGGCAGGCATCGATACATTTGCCACAGCCAATACACAGATCTTTATCGATCAGGATCAGGCCATCCGGCCGCTTATAGGTAGCGCCGTGACGGTAACGTATGGTTTTGCCGTCAGCGGTTTTAAACTTGACGCGTTTACCGGGAAATTCGGGGCAGGCTTTCACACAGGGAGGAACTCCGTCCTTTTCATTACCCTCGCAGTGATTACACATCAACGGCAGGAATGCCTTTTTGGTATTGGGAAAGGTGCCTATTGTTTTTTCCTGAATGACCGCCCTGAAACGACCAAGGGAAACGTCGTTTTCAGATTTACAGGCCACAGTACAGGCCCTGCATCCTATGCATCGTCTCAGGTCCATAACCATCGCCCAACGCGGGGCTTTAGCTGCGGCTTCGCTCACACCGGGGGTCGCCAACGCTGCGGTACCGACGGCTGCGACTCCGACGGCTCCGGCACTCCCGAGAAATTTACGCCGATTCATATCTGGTGTTTTATTTTCACTCATGTTGCATTCTCCTGTTCATTTTCTCACCATATTAAAAATGTGATTGATTAAGTCCTGTCTCCATGTTTTGACTATCTAGACTCCTCGAGCAAATCAATGCTGTCTTCAAAATATCCGAACGCGCCATCAATAATGCTAATGGAATATTTTTTGTTATGTACGCCATTCCCAAAGCGCACAATATTAACGAGTTCACTACCCTTGGCGATCATCGCCTCCACCTGCTTTAGTTGTTCTTCATTCAGGTTATCTCCGAGCTCTACCAGCAATTGCTGGGCTTCAGCCTCGACTTCTTCAGCGTCGCTTATCTCACTGCCGACCTGATCTTTCCATTTATCCAGCATTGCAATGTGCTTTTCGGTATGACAGGCCGCACAGGTTTCACCGGATGCGGTTCGCACATCATGCCCCTTGCTCTGGGTTTTCTTTAAATGACATGCCATGCAGTTGACGTTGACTTCATACATCAGGTGCGCAGGACCCGAGATATCAGCATCGACGGGGGAACCTGAGAGCAGCAATTTTTGGTATTTATGCTGGTCAACATGGCATAGCTGACAATCATCGCGCACAAAATCCAGGTGATCGGTTCGATTGCGATGTTCGACAACTGTATGGCAATCGAAGCAATCGGCTTTATCAGGAACATGTTTGCCATGCATTAATGATCTGTCACCGGCAGTAGCCATCAGCGTCTGGCTTCGGTTATGACAGCTAAGGCAACCGTTAGAAACCACATTACACGTCTCAATATCTCCATGGCCTTTCACTACCTCAAAATGGCAACTCTCACAGGCCACACCAGATTCCTGTATCGTCTGGTGAGTTATCGGTTCATTGGTTATGCTTTCATCACCCACCTCTAACTGGCTTTGCAACGACTGGGTTGGAATGGTGTGACAAATGTCGCAACGCGATTTTCCCTCGTTAAAATTTATCGATGGCTGGCCGGCAAAACTGATCTTTTTTATGTCCCCGCTACTCATCCCCGCCTTTTCAAGTACGGGTTTATCCAGTTTCAAATGGCACAGAAAGCAGATTTCCTGGGGTACCTCAAAATGCTTTTTCTCCGTCGTTTTGAAATGGCAGGTATCACAGGTTATTTCACTACCTTCGAGTGCCTTGTCGCCGAAATGAACATCGTGCTTGAAACGTACTTTCTCGGTATATTGGATCTCCTTTTGCGCCACTGTTTCACGATCATGACAACCGGACTGCAGGCAAGCTCCATCCTTTATCACCGGACGTATAGGCAGCGGGGCATTGGGGTCATAAAGGTAGGCAGCGAGATGACGTAAGCCTTCGTATTTTGCTTTGAGGGAGCCATGTTCACCGGGTAGAAAGTGACAATCGACACAACCAGCCTCTACACCGTCTGGATTGTTGCTTTCATGATGAGTATCAGCCTTCCAGGCTTCGTACTGCTCGGTCATGGTGTGACAACTGCCACCGCAAAAAGATGTCTGCGCGGTGTAATACTCCACGCCTTCATACATCGCGAAAAGAAACAAGATAGCCCCAATAGCAATCAGTGCTATTAATCGTCCAGTTAGCTTAACCATGCCACTTCATTTCGAGTAACCAGCTTAATTCACTTGTTTCAATAGTATGCAAGAACTGGGCCAAATTCCTATCTACTTGAAATTTCGAAATATATATAGGGCCGGGAAGCAAAAATCCTGTGCCTGTTACCCATCGGTAACATTTTTAGGAAAAACGTAATGATCGGACTAATTGTTTTAATTTCAGAGTGTTAGATAAGTATCGGGCAACAAGAGGTTACCGATCGGTAACAATTGAGAACAGCCGGAATAGATATTTCGAAAACCTTCTTCACTCTTCACGCAAAAAGAGTAAGCTCTACTGAAACGTATGAAATGAACTGGTTTTTAATCATCGTCACAGCAACACACAAAGCAATACATTGCTCCTACCATTTTTCTGTTTAGGAGTATTTTTTAAACATCAAGGAGGACAAACAGGTAGCAGCATTTAAACTCCGCAGTGAGTGGAACTATTAGTCTCGATGAGTTTTCGCGGCGTTAAATTCTGTCCCTGGGTTATTTCCTGAATTAATGGGGGCACAGTGCGAATATATTTTTTCCTATTACTATTCTGGATTGCGCCGATCCATGCAACCGATTCCCAGCCTCCCCTCCGCTTTGGCTTGACCGCGGTCGTCGTCACTGAAAATCTAAGGTTTCTGGACCAATGGAGCCAATACCTCGAACACAAAATGGGTCGCAAGGTTGAGTTAGTACTCAGAAAATCATATCGAGAGATAATGGATCTACTGGGCTCGGGTAGCATTGACTTCGCGTGGATTTGTGGCTTCCCATACATCCAGCCAAGAGAACCGGAATCCATTCAGCTCCTGACAGTTCCTGTCTATAGGGGAGCACCGCGTTACCACTCCTATATTATTGTCCCCCAGAGCAGCCCTTACCAAAAATTAAGCGATCTGAAAGGAAAAATATTTGCATTCTCAGACCCGGATTCCAATTCCGGTTTCCTTTATCCCCTGTCATTGATGGTTGCGCAGGATGAGACACCCGAGACCTTTTTTCGGCAGACTTTTTTCACCTTCAATCACGCCGAGACGGTGCAAGCCGTATCCGAACAGTTTGCTGACGGTGGTGCGGTCGACTCGTATATCTGGGAGTACCTTGCCGTCTTCAGACCAGAAATCACCGAGAAGACACGAATCATAAATAAGTCTCCAAGTTTCGGTTTCCCGCCGATAGTTTCGCGTTTGGGGTTAAATCCCAACACGGTTAAATTGATAAAAACCACGCTTGAAGATATGGATAAGGACGTTGCCGGCCAGGCTCTACTCACGCAACTCAAACTGGACGACTTTGGCAGTTATCCGGATTCGCTGTTCAATGGTATTCGCGCCATTGCCAATAAAGTAAAAACCGTCCATCCAAGTTATTCCGCACTAACCGATTAAGTGCAGAATTTGAATGCAATTTTCTAGTCCAAAGTCCTGGCCCCTTGCGATAAAGCTGTCACTGACAATCACAGCTGTCGTGACTGCTGTGGGTTTCATGATAGGTACCGTCATGGTATCGCAGGACTGGTCGCGCTTTAACGAAGAATTAGGCGAAAAAGCA
>QNFP01000308.1 GCA_003645535.1 Gammaproteobacteria bacterium
CCGTAGTTTCTTCAAGCCAGTAACTACCGAGTTCTGCTGTTGGCCGTTAGCCGTTATGGGCGATGTTGAGAATTTAGCTAACTCTATAACCGCTTTCTGCCGAATAACGGAACTTAGGCTTCTAACTCAGCGTATAGCTGCAAACGGCCGAGGGTGTGTGAAAACCATTAGACTGACTCTGGTTTTGGGATGACACCGAAGGATCAAGCTGAACAGTCGTTCTTTTTGTGCTGGAAACCCCACTTTCTGGCTCTAGAATCAATCAATCTAGAAGGCGTTTCCCACTTTGGGTTTTTTGTTTTTGAGTTTTCACACACCCTCGGCCACAAGCAGCCCTTCAGCGCACGTTATTTATACCTGATTACTGCACCCTATTTGGGTAAAGCCACTTTGAACTCGATGGCATCCAACTGCGCTGGAGAACTGCCAATACTCTCAAGAAACGGCAACCAGCGGGGATCTTCGTGCAGTTTTGCAAACCAGGGTGTTACTGCAATCCTCGACAATCCAGAGTCATGGTACTGGATTGCCTTGTCGAGCCAGGCGAAGGCGCGATCGCTCTCGCCACGAAATGCCAGGACGTAGGCGATATTGTAGGCCGAACCCTGTTGGTACTTTTCTATCAGGACGTTGAGCGCGATATCCGACGCGGCAGGGCGTCCCAGCATATAGTTGGCCAATGAATGCACAATCAGACGCTGGGGCTCCGGCGATCCTTCCGTCAGGGCCGTTAAAGCCTCTTCAGGCTCGCCTTTTTGCAGCAGCGCCATACCTTTAACAAAACGCGCACCCAAAAATCCGGGGCTCAATCTCGCTACCGTGGTCAGCGAAGCCAAGGCTTCATCCAGCTGCTGCGCTTGGTAATGGGCCCAGGCCAAATGGAGATGAGCGGAGGCATCTACGGGGTCGCGAGCGACAATGTACTTCATGAGCGCGATTGAATCGTTTGAACGCCCAACAAACAGGGATAGCCACCCCGCTTGCGTGAGTGCATCAAGGTTGACCGGTTCCAGCATCAGGGCGTTTTGAATATACCGAGCCGCCACCGCCAGATCACGCTCGTAAAGCATCGCAATTTGGCCAAGGATAGCAAGGGCCGAAGCGTTATCGGGGTCGATCTCCAGTGCCCGTCTGGCTGCATCACGGGCTTGCGAGAATATCTCTGGAAGGGGTCGGCGGGCAACAAACCTTTCCAATCCATAGAGTGTGGCAATGTTCGCCCAGGCTGCGGAATAGTCGGAATCAAGCTCTAACGCTTGTTGATATAACACGATGGCTTGCTGCCAGGCCTGTGGCGTACCTTTGTGGCTAACGTAGCGCGCCTGCAGAAACAGCGCGTACGCTGCCGGATTGGTTTCCCTGGACGTGGGCGCTTTGCCAAGCAACTTGACCTTCAACTGTGCCACAATCTCGGCCGCGAGATCGTCCTGGACGGCAAAGATGTCATCCAGCGTTCGGTCGTAAGTCTCAGACCACAGGTGTGTATCCGACCGCGCCTCAATCAGCTGAGCGGTGATTCGCACTTGGTTGCCGGCCTTCCTGACTGATCCTTCGAGGATGTGAGCGACACTAAGTTGTTCGGCAATCGTAGGAATATCGATGTCTTTGCCTTTGAAAGAAAAAGCCGAGGAGCGCGAAATCACCCGCAGTTCCGGAATCTTCGCAAGTAGGTTCAGCAATTCTTCAGAGACACCATCAGAAAAGTACTCATTGCTCGCATCGTCACTCATGTTGACGAAGGGCAACACTGCAATTGTCTTGTCGCCATAGGATTCGACCAGAGCCTCGGTGCGGCCCTGTTGACGTGCTTCTTCTACCTGACCTGCAACCAGTTCGTCTTTTGCAGTTTCGCGCATCGGGTCAAGCACAAACTTGTCAAAGGCGAAGTATCCCAGTGCCAGCACCAGCACCACCATGATCATGCGATCGAGTTTCTTTCCGGTGTGCGGAGCGGTCGACTGGCTGCGATTCACATCGCTTTCTTTCTTCAAACCCTCGGAGGTCATCTCAAAAGCCCAGGCGAAGATCAGAGCCGGAATGAAACCGATGGCTAACACAATCACTACGGTTCGGGCCGGGGTATCGTCAAAGCCAAATAGCGGGAAAATGGTCTCAGCTACCTGAATCAGCAGCCACGCAGTCACCACGTAGGCCGCAGCCACGCGCAGTACGTTACGCCGTTTCAACTCAAGAAATAGGGACAATATCTGGCTTCTGATTGACCACTGTTACGACTAAGAGTAATAGCTGGCCAGGAAAATGCCAACTTAATACTTGGTGGTGTTGACCGATTTAGTCCACTCCTGGCCGTTTACTGTTATACGGAAAGCCAGGAGTCGAAAAGACGCTTTTCGCCAGCAAACGGCTATACGCCGCGTGTGATGACACTATAAAATGCGCTCATGAACAAGTACGCGCTATTGGGAGTCTTTTTTGTGATCTTCGTCGTTGGACTGGGTGTGATTTTCAACAATGAATCCGTCAGTTTTAATGAGCTTATGCGTGCTCTTAGCGATCTGAGCCCAAGGGTTTTGAGCCTGCTGGCACTGCCATTCGTCGTCGCGATATTCGTGTTGGGAAATTACCTGCGTAAGAGAAGTGAAGACCGGATGTGGAAGAATGCCGTAAAAAAAACCCACTCCAAAAAACAACACCAGGACCAAAACCCAGGATCTGAATAAATCCGGCTATTCAAAAATAGACCGCTAGCCAAACCGTATCCTGACTCGGGTTGCCAGGAGCAGCTGTTCAATTTACACTGCAAATCCTTAAAAAGCGCTCAAAAATAAACTCAGCTTATGTTGCAGCTATCCGCTGGATAAACGACTTTCAGTTGCTGTGATATATAAAATTTTGGATCGTCCACAGTGAAGCCGACACTGACAGGCTGTGCTGCGTCTTCGTTTATGAATGGATCATAATCTGCGTGAAAGCCATCACAAATGAGCTTCAAATCGCAGGCGTTGCAGGCAGAAACATGTCGAAACCCAACCTGGTCGTGAGCTCTCAGTCTGGCCTCTCTGCGGTACATTTCCTCTGTGGTGAGCTTCCCCCGGAGGATACTTCCATGTTGACCTGTAAACTGGTCGATCTTTCTTTTGGCACCTAAAAGTAGTGGACCGACAATGGGGCGCTCACCCAGCCAGCGAAAGGGGGTTCGGGATGGTCCCAGCCACACTTTTGGTCCGAATTTCACAGGTGGTGTTAAATTACATCCTGCCATACGTTGTGGCTGCATTCCCGTCCAGCTCCAGCTTGCAAAGTCGTTTTCGTGCAGGTCGAAGGGAATCTGCTGGTGGTTATAGACTGTTGGACGATGGCGTTCATTCACTACACAAAGGGGCAGGTTTCGCACATTGGCCTCCACTCCATTGTCAGCCAATACGTCCAGCACACCATTTAAATGCAAACCCAGCTCTTTGTAGGTGGCCACATTTTCTGACGTGCGCTTGCCTTTTTTGCGTTGATCATCAAATGGGTTGAAAGTGATAAAATTTACTACATTCGCACCAACTGTAATGGCGAGTTCTGCAATCTGATGTAACTGCGGCAGCACGTCTTTTGTAAGGACACAGTTGATTCGAAAAGGGACACCCACCTCCTGCAAGTTTCGCAAGGCTTTCATCTGTCGTACGTGGGCTCCCGGGCGGCCTACAATGTGATCATAAACCGGCCCCAAGCCTTGCACACTCACAAGGAAATCCCCAATACCAGCCTTTTTAAAGCGGATAACCCGCCCAACATCCGCCAGTGCCTGGCCGTTGGTGATTACAGTCGGAATGAGCCCAATTTCCTTGCAGTAACTGACCAACTCGTAAACCGGCTTCCAGATGGTCGGCTCGCCACCCTGAATGTCGATGGTATTGTTTCCATAAAAGTCCACCAATGTTTTGCAGATTGCCTTTGCCTTTTCAAGGGACATAAAGCCGTGTTCAGGATGAGTGGTGTCGGAGAGACGGTCGGTAAAGTAACAGAAATGGCATTTAAGGTTGCACACCTGGCCCAGCCAAATGATGCCACGCCGCGTCATGGTACGTTCTTTGGTTTTATTCAAAGCTCCCCGGTTTATCGGCTCGGGAGGGAGAGCCATGTAAACGCCACCCCAAACCCGCAGTTATTTGCCGCATATTAAAACAACCCGGTTTTTCTCATACTTAAA
>QNFP01000309.1 GCA_003645535.1 Gammaproteobacteria bacterium
AGCCACACCTACACCCCTGGAAGCGTGGCTATATCTGGCAGCATTGGCCCTGGTCCCTCTGTTAGTTTTGCTGGTGCGCTACCGCCGAGGCGGCGACATGCAGGTGGAGTCTCCGCCTGAGAGGGAGCTGCAGTGACAGGTCGATTCTGTATCAGTGGACACAACCCCCGCAAACATTCTCGTTTGATCACAGGACTAGTGGGTGGCCTGTTTATATCGCTGCCAGGTGCCGTCCCTCTTTACGCAGATGGCTCCATTATCGATAAGGTTTATCATCCCTATGTGCAACTGCTGGAAAAGGAAATCGAGTATCGGCTGCGTTATCAGGATGACGATGATCCCGAGTTGGATGACCAACAACGGCACAAGCTAGGCCTGGGGCAGTCTCTTTCTGACAGGGTTTTTGCTGAAATCTATTTGATTGGCAAGAACACGCCGGACAGTGATTTTGAGCTGTCGGCGGTAGAGGCCGAGCTGAAGCTGCAGCTCACCGAACAAGGTGAATACAATAATGACTGGGGGATGTTATTCGAGCTCGAGCGGGAAAAGGATGAAAATATCTGGGAAGCCAGTACAGCTTTGATCGCTCTGCACGAATGGTCCCGCTGGATAGGTACGGCTAATTTGTCGCTGGCCTATGAATGGGGCAATGATATAGATAATGAGCTGGAAACAGGCCTGGCTACGCAACTGCGCTATCGTTACAGTCAGGCTGTTGAGCCGGCGTTGGAAGTCTATTTCAGTGAGGATACGCAAGGTCTGGGTCCCGTACTGACCGGTGTGCAGCGTCTCGGTGGCCGGCGTAAGCTATTGTGGGAATTCGGCGTTATTCTTGGCCTGGATAACAGTACCGCTGATGCCAGCTGGAAATTTAATATTGAGTATGAGTATTAACGGCCGGTAACCAGGCGACGGTTTCACACTTTAACATTGTCGCAATGGTCTTTTGCGTTGTCATTGCGCATGGGTGTGCGGAACACCTGAGGCGCTTGCGAGGAGCACATGAAGTGCATGAGGTATTCATATGGTGGACATAGAATTGATCACAGGTCTGTCCTGATTCAGAATTGCACCCTACAATAGCCATACAAATTTCTAAGCTTTAAATAAACATTCACTAACAAGGGGAACATCATGGGAAATTTACTAAATGGGCAGGTTGCAGTTGTTACTGGTGCCGGGCGCGGTATGGGTCGTGCACATGCACTGGCGCTGGCTGCTGAAGGAGCAAAAATTGTCGTCAATGATCTGGGTGGATCAATCATTGGTGAGGGCGGGGATGCAAGTCCCGCTGATGACGTTGTAAAAGAAATTGTCGCAGGGGGCGGTGAGGCAGTTGCTAACTACGGTAATGTCACCAGCGTCGCGGACGGGACTGCTATGATAGAGCAGGCGATGGACCACTTTGGACGTCTTGATATCGTCATTAACAATGCCGGCAATATCCGTAATCAGCTGTTTGTCAAAATGTCAGAGGCAGATTGGGACAGCGTTATCGCTGTGCATTTGAAAGCGCTATACGCTGTAACCCGACAGGCCGCGCAGATATTTGCCAAACAGGGCAGTGGGCGCATCGTTAATACCGCATCTGAAGCGGGCCTTGGAGGTTACGCTGCGTCTAATTACGCTGCTGCTAAGGAAGGTATTGTGGGGTTTTCTCGTACCCTCGCTTTGGAGCTGGGGCCTTATGGCGTCACTACTAATGCCATTCGTCCTCGAGCGGGAACGCGCATGGCTGAGGGTGTCGATATGAAAAAAGCGCTGGATATGGCGCGACAAGGCAAATTGCCACTGCCTGAATTTATGTTTGAAATTGAAAATATGCTCGATGAGCCAGAATCTTTCAGCCCCGATCAGGTCGCACCGCTGGTAGTATTTCTGTGCACTGAGGCTGCTTCGAATATTAATGGCCGTGATTTTATCGTCGGCGGCGGCGAGATTACTCTGGTATCTCTGCCAACTAAAGAGCGCAGCATTTTTAGTGACAAACAGTGGACTCAGGAGCAACTGCAGGATCTGATTCCGAAAACTCTCGGCAAAGGAGTAAAAAACCCTGCTGCACCGCGTCAGGCGTAGGGCCCTAATAACAGCGTAGCAACAGGTATCACAGCAAAACAGCTGTGATACCTGGGTATTGTGAAGCTGTTGTTATGCAAATAGCGTTATAGGAACACACGTGGATATTGAATCCCTCGGAAATATTGGTGATTTTGTCGGCGGTATTGGCGTGATTGTCACGTTGGTTGCCAATTCTCGAGACCTCGCGTACGCGTATAAGGGTGCCTGCGAAATGCTGCAACTACCGTCTAACAAATACCTTAAATCGGGCTAGCAAAAAGCGCCAGCTGCTTACGTTGGCATTATGCAACTCAAGCAATGAAGGAGAGATAAATGAAGAAAGTACTGGCGTTAATGATTTTTCTAGTCACAACTTCTATTCATATTCAGGTCCTCGCCGATCCAGATGACAGGCAGGACCGACGGCAGGAGCGCGGAAGATCCGATGAGCGACAGGATAGAAGAGACTGTCGCGACGAGGAAGGCGTGGTAGGAAAAGACAAACGAGATTGTAAGCAGGAAGAAGTACGAGATGGTGTGCGCGGAAAACAGGGAGAGCGGCTCGGCCGTGACGATGATTAAGTCTTTTACGAAATGCTAATCCAGGCATAACCAGGCCAGTTGGTTTGACGTGCTTGCATCGCACATCTGCTAGCGGCGTAAAATATAAAATAGGAGGATCAATGTGTATTAAAATATTTATTAAACAGGTATCAATATTATCCGTGATGTTGTTCTTTGTCGGAACTGCTCCGGTTTCTTCCGCCGCTGATAAAAGTGATTCAACGGGAGAAATGACACATCACAATATGAAGCATTCTATAAATGACGGAAGGGTATCTCTGGGTCTTTCCCCAGCGATGAAGCAGCATCAATTGTCGAACATGAGGTCTCATCTAGAAGCAGTGCAGACCATAATAAGCTTAATGGCTGAAGAAGAATTTGATGATGCTTCTAAAATAGCTTATTCAAAGCTGGGTTTAACTGATGAAATGAAACAGATGTGCAATATGTTTGATAATGAAAACTTTAAGAATCTGGGATTAGAGTTTCACAAAAGTGGCGATGCTCTTGGTGAAACATTAAAAACAAAAGACATGAATAAGTCCCTTCGCGCTTTACATACCACCATGGGGTATTGTGTGCAGTGTCATGCCGCTTTTCGGCAATGAGCGGACAGGTTTAACGAAACTGACGTTAATGCCTGGTGAGCCTGCTTTCACCACATAGATAAATTGCCAATATGGTGTGCTGGCAGGTTGAGTTATCGCATCGACTCAGGCACATGGTGTCAGGAGATGCTAGACTATCCCATCGTTCGGTTTGCTACGCACTATTGCTGCGTAGCGGCCATATAATAAAAAATAATTCGTAGCGTGCCATGGTGGTGGTCAATCTCATTCGTTGAATGGTGGTTGATCTACACCCAGGCGAACTGTGGTGTGAGGGTATGTGGTGTGAGGGTATAAAGTAGAGATGAAGGTGGAATAAGGTATAGAGGCGAGTAAATACGATGGATAAGAGATGTTCGACCAATGCCGGAATTGGGCTTGCTTTAGTAATGCTGTTGAGCAGTTTTTCAATCGCTACGCAGGCGGAGGGCAGCAGAAGCTGGCGGTCAGTAGAAAATCTTCTTCCCGAGGAGGTTGCACGGGTTGATTTGAGTGGTCCGGGGCCACGCGACAGCAAGGTGCCCTATATACCTGCTGAGCCCTACCCATTTACCGCGCCTTTCACGGCGGAGGAAATGGCTTATCGAGCTATGGAATTTACCCAACACGCCAGGTGGTCGAGCGTTATTGTCGATGTGTATGGCTCGATGACCGGTTCGGGCTATATGGACCAGGGCGTGACGGTCACCTACAAACAATGGGTTGCGGGTGCTGCCGGGGTTCAGGGCCAGATAGAGACTGCGCCCGGCGATGTTTATATGCGCATGATTCATCATTACACCTACCCGCCGCGTATTGCCGGCCAGCAACATATGTGGCAGGTGAGGCGATCCGATCAAGAGTTAAAAACCCGTCTTGATATGTTTGTCTATACGCCCGGTCTCAGACGGGTGCGGAGAATTCCACAACCCCAGCGGGAT
>QNFP01000310.1 GCA_003645535.1 Gammaproteobacteria bacterium
ACGCTCCAGGTTTTCACGAGTGCGTCGAATACGGCTTTCCGTATCCTTGCGCCGCTCCTTGTACCTTGAGATACCAGCGGCTTCTTCGATGTAACCGCGCAGCTCCTCTGGTCTTGATTCGATAAGGTTCGAAATCATGCCCTGTTCAATAATTGAATAGCTGCGCGGCCCCAGACCGGTGCCGAGAAAGACATCGGTGATATCCCGCCGTCGACAGCGGCTATTATTAAGGAAATAGCTTGACTGACCATCCCGCGCCACAACGCGACGAATAGATACCTCATTGTACGAGGCATACTCGCCACCGAGGGTAGCGTCGGAGTTATCAAACACCAGCTCTATCGATGCCTGCCCAACCGGCTTGCGCCCACCTGAGCCGTTAAAGATAATGTCGGACATCGATTCGCCGCGCAGCTGTTTAACAGAACTCTCGCCCATTACCCAGCGCACAGCATCAATAATATTGGATTTGCCACAACCGTTCGGCCCGACCACTGCACACAGGTTACCGGGAAAGGTTACGGTTGTCGGATCAACAAATGACTTGAATCCCGCAAGTTTGATACATGTGAGGCGCATCAATCACTCTTTGGTCTACGTATTATGGTTCCTGCGCCACTCGCAGCACGGGTATCTGAGGCACGATTCTACACACTGTATTGCCAGGAACAAACTAAAATTGCCTCGAACAAACTAAAGATCACATTTAGTTTTCACAGGCCTTGCCAGCACTTGTAACCGCACCACCACAGCGTGCAAAATTGATCGGCAGTTATCGACGAACTTACTATGCTAAATATCGTTCTTTACAACCCGGAAATCCCACCTAATACGGGCAATATAATACGCTTATGTGCTATTACAGGGTTCGCCCTGCATCTTATCGAACCACTGGGTTTTGCCATGGATGATAAGAAACTTCGTCGCGCCGGCCTGGATTACCGGGAGTCACAACGGGTACTTGTCCATGATCACTGGCAAGCCTTTGTCGATAGCATAGCTCCCAGGCGTATTTTCGCTATCAGCACCTCTGGTCAGAACCACTACCACAAAATTGATTTTGTCCCTGGTGACACCCTGGTGTTTGGCGCAGAAACGCGAGGACTGCCAAAGAGTTTCCTGGCGCAGCTATCACCGTCTGCCGTATTGCGTGTACCCATGTTGCCTGACAATCGCAGTCTCAACCTGTCCAATACGGTTGCTATCGTTGCCTACGAAGCCTGGCGCCAGCAAGGCTTTGCAGGGGCTGTATAGATAATGGCTGGCGATATAGGCTTATTCTACGGCTCGACCACCTGTTACACAGAGATTGTAGCCGAAAAAATACGCGACTCTATCGGTGCCACACGTGTCGATCTATTCAATATAGCTGACCAGCCAATCGCGCTAGCCAGATCTTACCGACGGCTTATACTGGGCATTCCCACCTGGGATTACGGCGAACTTCAGGAAGATTGGGAAACGATCTGGGCAACAATCCCCGATATCGACTGGCGGGGCAAAACAGTCGCACTGTACGGCCTGGGTGATCAGATCGGCTACCCCGAGTGGTTCCAGGACGCGATGGGTTATCTATGGGCCAATATCACCAGCCTGGGCGCGAACTGTATTGGTCAGTGGCCAACCCGGGGCTATAGCTATACAAACTCCCAGGCTATCACCAAAGATGGCGCTTTCTTTGTTGGCCTGGCTCTTGACGAAGACAGTGACTTTGAATTGAGTGACGAGCGAATTGAGCGTTGGTGTCAACAAATTATCGAAGAATTCGAGGCAGCAAGCAGTCAGTAATACGTGTGGGAAGTAGTGGTGCCTTTTTTACCTGGCACCTTTTACCTGGTGCTTTTCACCTGGCACCTTTGCCCTGGGTACCTTTGCCCTGGGGCCCTTTCCCCCTGAGTATCAGCCACCTGGTTTTAACGTGCAATATTTTAGCGCGGTACCTTTCAACGCACCAGATTTCAACTTACCGCGCTGCTCGCTGTGATTTACCTTCGCTAAAGATCATGATAGAGCCATAGGTAACAACTATAACCAGCAGATTAAAAATTTACTTTAATGGGGATTTGCGGGTCGGGTATAGGTTTTGCTGAATAATTCTGCCGTCATAGGCTTGGCATAAAGAAATCCCTGCGCTAACTGGCAACCCAGTTCCTGCATTAGCTCTTCCTGACGGGGACGCTCAACGCCAACGGCAACTACATTTTTCTGAAGGATGTCGCCTATGCCAACCAACGCTCTTATTAAGGCGGCATCCTCCCTGCCCGTCCTGGCACGCATTAGCAAGCGCTGATCAATCTTCAGCGTATCAGCGGGAATATCGCGAACGTAACTGTAATCAGCAAGACTCGAACCGAATTCATCCACACTGAACCTGACACCGGTGGCACTGAGATGACGCATCAACTGGCAGGCCTGGGTCATATTTTTGAGCAGCACCCCCTCAGCTATTTCAAGCATCAAACTCGACGGGTGCAAATTATATTTAGCCAGCGCATCGATCACCATTTCCGGATATCCCGGGTCATTGATTTGTGAATTAGCAATATTTATCGACACATAATCAAGATCTACACGCTGTGCACGCCAGGCTTTGAGTTGCTGGCATGCCTCATTTAACGTCCATTGCCCAATTGCAGCAGTAATACCAGCGCCTTCGGATAAGGTCATAAAATCAGCAGGAGGTATAATGCCCCGGCAGTGATGGTTCCAGCGCAACAGCCCCTCACAACCGATCACCCGGCCACTACGCAAATCGTGCAGAGATTGATAGACCAGCTCCATCTGTCCTCTTTTCAAAGCGAGGCGTAGTTCAGAGGGGAAAAACATTGACTCGGGCAGGTGACCAATTTTGCCCTCGGAGAGACTATAAAAACCGTTACGGCCTTCTGCCTTGGCTTTGTACATCGCCTCGTCGGCACCTTTTAACAGGCTGGTCAAATCCTCACCGTCATCAGGATATACACCAATTCCCACACTGGCTGACATGTCAATACTTTCCCCAAAAATCACAAAGGGGGCTTCAAAACAGGTCATGATTTTTCTGGCTATGGAATTCACCTCCATAGTATCGGTAATATTTTCGGTAATAATGGTAAATTCATCACCAGCCAATCTTGCTACCGTGTCACTTTGTCGTACTGCCAGGAGCAAACGGCGACCGATTTCCTTGAGCAGTTCGTCACCTACATAATGACCATGCACATCATTAATTAACTTGAAATTGTCGAGGTCGATAAAAAAAATAGCGAGTTGTGACTTGCTCCGCTGCGCACGCTTAACGCCCTGCTCCAGGCGATCCAGGAACAGGCGCCGATTGGGAAGGTCTGTCAGATTGTCATGATTTGCGAGATATCTCAGTTCTTCATGAGTGCGCTGCATATGTGACAGGTCCGAGAAAAAAATAACATAGTTAGAAATCAAACCAGCGTTATTTTTGATCACACTTACCGTGAAGTTAGCCGCGAACAGTTCACCCGTACTGCGGCGTAAGGAGACTTCACCGTTCCATGAACCTGTTCTTTTTAATCCATTCAGTATTGTGCGGTACAAACTGAAAGTGGGTTGACCAATTACCTCGAAGCCCCTGCGGCTACCGACCATTTTTTCCCATGTGTAATCGGTTAACTGAGAAAATGCGCTATTAACACTGGTGACGACCCGTTGCCGGTCAAGAATCACTATAGCTTCAGTAGTTTGTGAAATGACCTGCTGGGAAAGCTCTGACGTTGCCCTGAGCTCCTGCTCATTGGTGATGTCAACAGAAATACACTGAAAACCTGTCTTGCCAGATTTGCGGTGTTGCTGAGGGAAAAAATGGTGGTGGTAGTAACGATGACCGATGGCACAAAAATCATCGAAGAGCTCGCCTTGCTGAGCTCGCTTTAACATATCGCAAAAAACAGGGTTTATGGTTTCTACTATATCGAGGGAGCGGCCAACCAGATCAGCCGCGGATACACCATCCTTTTCTTCCAACGGGCCCTCGATAGCCGTCAGGTTGCCTTTGTCATCCACGTTCCAGATGAGCAGTGAGGACACAGTGAACATTTTTTCAAGCAGGGCATTTTTACCGACGTTGCCGATCATGCCGGCAGCAAGACGCCGATAATGCACTAAGGCACTGGTTAGCAACCAGGCAACAACCAACA
>QNFP01000311.1 GCA_003645535.1 Gammaproteobacteria bacterium
GCTACCGCTGCTACTCTGCCCATGGAGATCCTGTCTACAGCTGAAGGCGCGGCGCGAGGGCAAAATCGGCATGCGCGCCCAATTGATATACAAACGGTTTCTCTGAGTGGGAACCCCGTTACCACATCATCGGGGTTCCAACTAGCACCTTCTGCGGCGTTAGAAGACATTGGCGAGTGCGACCTGGTTCATATCCCTGGGCTGTGGCGTAACCCTCGACCAATTATCAAAGCGCACAGGGGCTACCTGCCCTGGCTAAAAGAACAACACCAGCGCGGCGTCACTATTAGCACAGTAGGCACGGGGTGTTGCTATCTTGCCGAGGCGGGCCTGCTCGATGGCAAACCGGCGACGACTCACTGGCATTATTTCGACCAGTTTCAGCGGGATTATCCAGAGGTGGATCTGAAACGACAATATTTTATTACGCGGGTTGATAATCTGTATTGCGCTGCCAGTATCAACTCACTTGCTGAGTTAATGGTAAGTCTGGTCTTTCGCTGGTACGGCAAGACAGTTGCCAATCTGGTTCAACGCAACTTCTTTCACGAAATCCGCAACTCTTTTGAACCGAAAAATTACTACACAGAAGAAGCCGTGCAGCATCCCGATGAAGATATATTACAGGTACAGATCTGGATGCAGGATAATTTCAGTAAAGTAGTGACCATCGCCGCACTAGCCACCCAGTTCGGCATGAGTGTCCGCACCCTTAACCGCCGTTTTAAAAATGCCCTGGGCAAAGCGCCTCTCGATTACCTGCAAGTATTGCGACTCAACAATATTAAAGATTTACTACAAAGTACCAACCTGACCCTCGCTGAAATTGCCAGCCGCTGTGGTTATCAGGACGTCGCGCACCTCACCAAACTATTCCGCCGACACTTCAACACCACCCCTGGTGTCTACCGTGAAACCGTCCGCGCAAAAATGTTCAGCGCTCCCTCTAAAGCTCCTGACTTCTCCTAAACCAGCTACACTATAAAGCAGCACAAAATAAACAGCTTTTACGAACAAACCATTAAAAGGAGTATCACCATGGCAATAAGTGAAATACATCATGTCGCACTAACCGTCTCTGATCTGGATAAATCTGTCGCTTTTTACGAAAAATACCTCGGCCTCCATAAAACCCTCGACATGCCGCTTAGCGGATCAATTACCGAAAAACTATTAAAGCTCAAACCCGGTACAGTTGGTCGTTCGGTGATATTGCAACAGGGAAAAAGTATGGTAGGTGAAGTCGAACTTATTGAGTTCGATCCACCTGCTACGCAACAAAGCGGACCAAAACGACCGGGCGATCCTGGTATATTTCTCCTCTCTTTTGAAGTAACGGATGAACAGCTGGTCGATACCCATAAAAGACTTAGTGCTGAGGGTATCGAGTTTTATGAAGAACCCCTGGATCTGGAGCTAAAAGGCTATGGCACGTTAAAAGCCATCATTTTTGAAGATCCCGATGGCGTGATGATCGAATTGATCCAGCTCCCTGCGCTGGCAGATGTCAGAGCGCACCGCGCTACACACGGCACCTGAACGGGGGCCTGTCAACACCAACATTTACGCAAGTTGTTGTTAGGAGTCTTTTACAGCCTGTAACTCTATAAGCAGGTTTATTTGTTGCCTGGACCAGTGAGGCGGTGCATTGGTCCAGCATTTCAGTGGTGCGAACCAGCGCATGCCCATTCTTTGCAACATCAACCGTGCGCCTTCACTGAGCGGTCTGTCCTTTATATATACACTGTATTGCGGTCTTTTATTCTTTATTATCGGAACAATTTTCGTCTGGTACCCATTTATCGATTTTACGGTCGTCGAACCGGGGCTTTCCGAAACAATATCGACCATCGCTACGCTCCTGTGAATTCACAGCATTTGACGAACTAGCCTGAACCATCTTAGCGAGTATAACGAGCACCTGTCATCTTTCTGTTAAAGTTTTGAGAAACTTATCAGCACCGTTTGTTTATGCCTCTTATGCCTCTTATGCCTCTTATGCCGCTAGCGCAAGCGCCGTGCACGATAATAGGCCTCTTCGGAAATCTTGTGGTAGTTGGCGACCTGCTCCTGAAACATTTTTTGCGATTCATATACTCGCCTGGCCAGGGGATCCTGTTCCACAAATTCCTCAAGCACCTGATCGGTAATACGGTGTAATTCAATGAGCACATCGTCAGGCAAGCGACGCAACTGCACATCGTGTTCCTCCACCAAAGTGACCAACGCCGCATTGTTGCGTGCCGTATATTCGTCAAGCATATTCTGATTAGCTGCGCGGGACGCAGCTTCGACGATGGCCTGAAGATCCTGTGGTAAGGACTCCCAGTCACTTTTGTTGATGATAAATTCAAGTGAAGAACCGGTTTCCTGCCAGCCGGGATAATAGTAATACCTGGCGATCTGATGAAAACCAAAAGCCAGATCATTATAAGGACCCACCCATTCCGTGGCATCGATGACGCCGGTTTGCAGTGCGGTGTACAGCTCACCGCCAGGGATCGTTACCGCCTCACCTCCGGCCTTGGTTATAACCTCACCGCCGATGCCGGGTATGCGCATTTTTAAGCCCTTGATATCGTCGAGACTATTAATTTCCCGGTTAAACCAGCCAGCCATCTGTACTCCAGAATTACCCCCGGCAAATGGCACCAGGTTAAAGGGGGCATATAACTCCCTCCATAGCTCCAAACCGCCACCGTAATGAAGCCAGCCATTCATTTCCTGGGCATTAAGTCCGAAAGGAACCGATGTGAAAAAAACCGAGGCTGGAACCTTGCCTTTCCAGTAGTAGGCCGCACCGTGGCCCATTTCTGCGGTGCCCTGGGATACGGCATCAAACACTTCGAGCGCTGGCACCAATTGTCCGGCGCCATAAACCTTGATCTTTAACCGGCCATTACTCATACGCTCCACCAGTTCTGAAAAATATTCTGGTGTAGTTCCCAGCCCGGGGTAATTTTTTGGCCAGGTAGTAACCAGTTTCCACTGGAATTTTTCTTGTTTCGCTTCGTCTCCGCTCTGCTCGACAATGGCTGGGTCACCGCTACAGGCCACCAGTATTAGCGATGCTATAACGATAATAGTCCACCTTACATTCATACCATTTCCTCTGTTTGGTGTTTTTTATTCAAATCACTTGCAGCTTGGCATATTGCAATACCAGCCATTTGGCCCCTTCCTGATCAAAATTTACCTGCACTCTGGCATGAGCGCCCTTACCTTCAAAGTTGAGCACGATACCTTCGCCAAATATGCCGTGGACAACCCGTTGGCCAAGATCAAGACCACCCACAGCAGGTTCATTCAAAGAGCCTGTACTTCCAGGCCGGGTATTTTTTGCATAACTGGTAGGTCGACTGACGCTAGCAGACAAACGCACTTCTTCAATGAATTCAGTGGGAATATCCCGAACAAAACGCGACACCGGATTAAATGTTTCAGTGCCATACAACTGGCGTGCCTCGGCAAAGGTGATGTAGAGCTTTGTCATGGCCCGAGTAATACCCACATAACAAAGGCGGCGCTCCTCTTCGAGCCGACCCGGCTCCTCTACCGACATTTTGTGGGGAAACAGGTTTTCCTCCACCCCGGCCAGAAACACCAGAGGAAACTCCAGGCCTTTGGCTGAATGCAAGGTCATTAACTGAACAGCATCTTCGTCGCTGTCGGCCTGACGTTCACCTGCATCAAGGGCTGCGGCATCAATAAACTGCCGCAGGGTAGACTGGTCTTCATCTTCCGGTTCAAAGGCTTTACAGGCGGTGACCAGTTCGCCAAGATTTTCCACCCGGGTCTGACCTCGCTCACCCTTTTCCCGACCATGGAAATCGACCAGCCCGCTGGCTTTGAATACCCTTTCGGTAAGTTCGTGCAGACACAAATCACTGCCTTCACCGGGCAGGCCGTTGATCAAATCAACAAAGCCCCGCACGGCATTAGCGGCTCGGCCAGGTAAGTCCGGTATAATTTTTTCTGCGGCCTGCCATAGAGAGATGTTTTCAGCCCGCGCCCGTTCACGCAAACGTTCAACAGTTTTTTCGCCAATACCCCGGGTTGGCGTATTGATCACCCGCTCCAAAGCGGTGTCATCGTGGCGGCTTAATATCAGGCGCAAATAGGCAATGGCATTTTTGATTTCAGCCC
>QNFP01000312.1 GCA_003645535.1 Gammaproteobacteria bacterium
ATTATCTTGGGCTGGAGAGATTATTGCTTGGACGCTTGTGGGATTATTATGGCCGCGTTGTTGGAATGCATTATTTCGATTTTGAAGCGGTTGTAGTCTATGTGCTGAGATGGGATGTAATCAATCGTTGGACTCATTACAAAGCGAGTAAAGCGGAAAAACGCTTCAATGATATGGCGGAATCAGCCCTGGGTGCTTATGCGGACCTGTTTTCATGAATCAGAAATACCCCAAAAACCTGGCGATAGATATTTCAAACACGAGGATAATAAATGCAAGATAAAAATTTCACAGCCAGGGTGTTAGCGGTTCAAGATGACCTTGTGACGATAGAAGGGGTCATGACTGAGCAGGGTCTATCTGCTTTGAAGAAGAATGAAGTCGTGTACATTCATCCGACACGTAAAGAAGGGCATGGCCGTCAGGAAATGCTCAAAGCCGAGGTGTTACGAATTAATGGTAATACAGCCGATGCGCAGGTGTTTGAAAATACATCCGGTGTGGCTGTCGGTGATCCGGTTGAACAATCGAATGAAATGTTATCGGTCAGTCTGGGGCCCGGATTGTTGGGGCAGGTTTACGATGGTTTGCAAAATCCATTAGAAAGCCTCGCTTCTGAATACGGTTATTTTCTACCTCGAGGCGTTGAAGCTCCGCCGCTTGATCGCAATCAAAAATGGTCTTTTGTCCCGATCGTCCGAAGTGGTGATAAATTACAGGCCGGAGCTGCAATAGGCACCGTCCAGGAAGGACGTTACAGTCATAAAATCATGATTCCTTTTGATGAGCCGGGCAGCGTAGAAGTCACCTGGATTCAGGAAGGGAGCGTGACGATTGAAGACCCGGTCGCCAGAATTCGTAGCGAATCCGGAACAGAACGCTCGTTGACGCTGGTGCAAAAATGGCCGGTAAGGCGACCCATACCACAAGAAATGATTGACCGGCGTATAGTCGAAAGGCTTTATCCTGATGAGCCCATGATCACGACCATGCGTCTAATTGATACCTTTTTCCCCATTGCAAGAGGCGGCACAGCCTGCATTCCAGGCCCATTTGGTGCAGGCAAAACGGTGCTGCAAAACCTGATTTCCCGGTATTCCTCAGTTGATATCGTGATTATCGTTGCTTGTGGTGAACGTGCGGGTGAAGTGGTTGAAACCATCAGCGAGTTTCCAAAAATGAGCGATCCGACCACCGGTGGCTCGCTTATGGATCGTACTATCATCATATGTAATACATCCTCTATGCCAGTCGCGGCGCGTGAAGCATCAATCAATACCGGGCTGACCCTGGGCGAATACTATCGTCAAATGGGATATAACGTATTGCTGATTGCTGACTCCACTTCCCGTTGGGCACAAGCGATGCGTGAAACATCAGGACGAATGGAAGAAATACCCGGCGAGGAAGGCTTTCCCGCCTACCTTGATTCGTCTGTTCGAGGTATTTACGAGCGAGCCGGGGTGATTCAGACCAACAATGGTGATAAAGGTAGTCTGACCATGATAGGCACTGTTTCTCCTGCAGGAGGCAACTTTGAAGAACCCGTGACCCAATCCACATTAGGCACCGTAAAAACCTTTCTGGGGCTGAGTGCTGAGCGAGCCTATAAACGCTATTACCCGTCTGTGGACCCATTACTTTCCTGGTCTCGTTATCTTAATCAGCTTCAGTCATGGTACGCCAGGGAGATTAATCCTGACTGGACCAAAAACGTACAGGAAATGATCGATTTACTGGAAAAAGGAGATGCAGTTTTACAAATGATGCAGGTTACCGGTGAAGCAGGTGTAACGGTAGAAGACTTTGTAACTTATCAGAAAGCACTTTTTTTGGATATGGTCTATTTACAACAGGATGCGTTTGATGCCGTCGATGCCTCGTGCTCACTGGAAAGACAGAAGTTCAGTTTTAATAAAGTCTATCAACTGGTAAAGCGGGAATACAACTTTACTGATAAAGCTCAGATACATGATTATTTCACCCGCTTGACCGGAATATTCAAGAACTTTAATTATGCTGCAGAAGACACGCCAGACTACGCCGATCTGCTGAACAAGATTGACCATTTAGCAGGATCAATGGGTATTGTAGAACAATAACAGGTATTAATGATGGCTAAAAAAGATAAGCGAATCAGTAATAAACAATATGAAAAAGAGCTGTATAAACTACAGGTAGAACTATGTAAATTGCAGGAGTGGGTAAAGCAGTCAGGCCAGAAAATTATCATTATATTTGAAGGTCGTGATGCAGCAGGGAAGGGCGGTGTTATTAAGCGTATTGTCGAGAAGGTAAGCCCGCGGGTTTTTCAAATCAATGCGCTGCCCGCGCCAACCGAGAGACAAAAGACGCAAATGTATTTTCAGCGTTATATTGAGCGCTTTCCTGCTGCTGGAGAAATAATTATTTTTGATCGTAGCTGGTATAACCGGGCGGGGGTGGAGCCGGTGATGGGCTTTTGTTCCGACGAAGAATCCAGGGATTTTCTCAAACATACGCCGATGATTGAACAAAGTATTATGGATAATAATATTATTTTGCTCAAATACTGGTTTGAAGTAAGCCAGGATGTTCAGGCTGAGCGCTTTCAAAAGCGGATTGATGACCCGACAAAACATTGGAAGTTGAGCCCGATGGACTATAAAGCGCAGGCGATGTGGGATAAATATTCGGAGGCTAAAGATAAAATGTTTTTGGCTACAGACACTAAACATGCGCCCTGGTTTGTGGTCAATTCAAATGACAAAAAAACGGCCCGGTTAAATTGCATATCCCACCTGCTGAGTCAGATCCCTTATGAAGAAATACCTTTTGACAAGCCTGAAATTGAAAAACCGAATACGACCAGGAGATACAAGCCTGTTTCTTATGATTATAATATTGTGCCTGAGAAATGGGCTTGAGCGGGGTTTCGATTAATTTCTAGAGACTGTAAATAAACCTGTGAGGAAAATGGGGGCAGACTCAACTTCCCCTGGTTTTATCACCAATCTGACAGTGCCTTTATATCGTCAGCCGTTCTGTCAAAGCGTAATTCTGCAGGCGGTTTTTCAGGCGCGAATTAAGTAAACTGTCCCCGGAATAACATCCCTGATCCTGTCCCCATAACTCACAACGCTCAAATCAGCGACGCGGCTTTAGCCGCATCCGACTGCATATTAATTCTTGGGTAATGTTTGAAGGTAGGACAGAATATCTATCGAAGCCTGTAGCTCAAAGGCTCTCAGCGCCGGCATCGTTTCATCGGGCTGACCATTTTGAATTTTGTGAATGGTCTCCCACGGATTTCTGTTGGCAATCTTACCCAGGGCGTGCATGCCTTCTTGAGCCATGCCAAATTCACCATGACAATTAGCACAAATCGTATTGTAGTAAGCCTCCCCCTGGTTAAGGTTTCCGTTCACCTTTTTGGTTTTGCGATCGATAAAGTTTTCCATGTCGATTTGACCTTTGGTCACAAAATTGGCCAAATCAGTGAAATCCTGCTCGCTCATCTTGCCGTCATATCCATGAGTAGAATCCTTCATTATCGAAATTACCTTTACGTTTGAGGCGCCTTTCATACGCTTCAGACCCTCGATTCCAGTTTCGTAGGAACCAGAAGCGTAAGCTCCATCCTTACCCATCTGATCCCAACCGTGGCAAGATTTACAGCGATGGGTGACAGAACCTTTTTTCCGGTTGGTAGATGCTGGCCAGGCCGGGTGAGTACCATTTGGTCTTGCAGTCCCTATCACTTCGTACCACTTGTCATACAGTCTCCCACCACGCGCTATGGAAGAAACTTCCTCCGCTGAGAATGTCGGTGGGGAAAAGCTGGTCATTGAAAAGGCGAAAAACAAACATACGAGATTCTTGATATTCATGGTTGAATTTTCTCTTCATCTGATGAGGTATTGATTAGTAAAAACGACTACCCGCTAATTTTTGATTTCCCTACTCTGGATTAAATGTGCCTTTTATGAATTGATACGGATCAAACAAATGAAAATTGATCTAGATCAATGAGGAGAACAGCAAAGGTGCAGCAAAGGTGCCGGTGTTGACCAAATACCAATCGGTTACACTGTTCAGATAGCTGTGGTAACAGGGTCAATTAGGTCAACACCGGCACTGTCTACCCTGCACGTTATGTG
>QNFP01000313.1 GCA_003645535.1 Gammaproteobacteria bacterium
AAAGGGGCTTGATCTCTGGGAGTTTTCAAGGCATTACGCTCGTACTGACACCACCATCTCATTGTTGTGGCTCGACAATGAAGATTTACCGGAGATAGAAGTAAACCGGTTCGGTACAATCATAGAGGACGACGGAAGCTTAGCCGAACTCACTGGAGAACTGCCATGGCCCGGACGAAGCCGTCGCCGATAAGTTTGAATTCCGCTTCAATAGTTTTTGTATCTTATATTTTTCGATTTTCCCTAATCACAGCCAGTAGTTTTAACGCCGGATCTTAAGCGCAACCTAGCTCTTTCATTTGCACCCCTAACCTAGTGGAACGACCCAGGAAGCACATACCCCAAAGGCGATCCAGATCACGTCATCGCATCAAAACACCTTACTTTCAAGCCGTTCAACGACAAGAGTGCTTCGACTAACAAAAAGGATGTGGAGGTGCGCGGCTAGGTTGATTCACCGAACGATAATGGATCTAAGCGTTGGATAGAAGAGTACTCAGAACACAGCTACCTAATCTTCGAGGTACACAAACGCTGAGTTGCGTTTATGACTGATTTCTTTAATCCAGCGGATTATACTTTTACTTGTATATTATTCTTTTAGGCATATAATTGCTCGATGAAACCCATCGAATTCTGCGGTCGGTCGCTGGAAGTTGTTCGCCAATTTCCAGCTGCGGTAAAAAGGGAGTCTGGTTATCAATTGGACCGGGTGCAACATGGCCTTGACCCGCAAGACTGGAAACCCATGACCTCCATCGGGGCTAGTGTCCGCGAAATCCGTATCCAGGATCAGGGGCAATACCGCATTATTTATGTAGCTAAATTTAGCGACGCAATTTATGTCTTACACGCGTTTCAAAAGAAAACGCAAAAAACACGAAAAACCGACATAGATACTGCCAAGCGCGAATATGAGGCACTAAAAAGGAGATTGAAGAAATGAAGACCAAGCAACGATTTGACAGTATCTGGGATGCCATCGAAGATGATCCTGTTCGAGTTGAAAACCTGAAATTGCGCTCTGCCGTATTAATCGAAATTACAGAAACCCTTAACAGCCGGGAATTAACTCAACAGCAAACTGCAGCACTTTTACACATCACTCAACCACGAGTGAGTGCATTACTAAAAGGCAAAATCAACGACTTCCGTTTGGATAGCCTAGTCGACATAGCTCACCGCCTTGGACTGCATGTGACATTAAATGTTGCTGCTTAAAGTGAATTAAAGATATTTCTTAAAGGTGCTCGCGGTCACGGTGACAGTAAGACCAAACCCAATGGCAAAAGGAAGAATGACCCAGGACGGGTGCAGGCTGAACGGCAACGCCAGATACAGCACCCAGGCGATAACCACCAAAGGAAGCGCAGCTTTTTTGGCGTAGTGATAAACAAAGGAGCTCTCCCTCCCACCGCCCCAACGCCTTAGATCTCGACGTACTAAACCATCGACGAGGGCTACCAATGCAAATAATCCAAAAACCGGTGTCGCCAATGTCAGGATGGAGAGGCGCACTGCGAAAACCTGGGTCATTTGCATCGCAGAAATCACAAACACTGCAATCGGCCGATAAGCATGGTGCAAGGTTATTCGGAACCCTTCTTCACCTGCCCTGGGCGCGGGCGTTACCCACTCGATGAAATCGACAAACCGGGTGAGTTCAAACAACACATGATAGAAATGCCCCGATACATCTTGAGCAAAACGTAAGGGATCTGAGGTCAACATACTGCGCTGAAAGTCCTTCCCCAGATAACCCAACTCCGCGCGTAACATCTGGCGACTATGGGCAAGCCCCTGCTCTTCCCACCAAAACATCATGCCTAGCCACTCGATGACAATCGAAAACAGCAGTGACACCAGTAGCCACTTAAGCGCTTGCGCCAGTGCGGTGAGAATTCGAGAGAATGTTCCTGGCTGGGAAATGGGCCGACGGGGATCCGCTACCTCAGCCATCGGAGATAGTCACACGCTGATCGGACGATTCATCGTCGCCAGAGACATCTTCTCCGACTCCGGACGAGCCATCGCGCCACCAGGCTTCTCTTACGCGGTACCAATGATCATTGGTGATATAGGTGCGTTGCATCGCTTCGGCGATCTCCGCGAAAGCCTCGGGCATCGCATCATCTCCGCGACTGTCCGGTAACGGCATACGGATTTTCCAGAGATGCCCGCCCTCCAATAAGGCAAAGGCCTGGCCTTTGGGCAGCGATACCATGTCGGCAGCAGTCAACATGGGGACTTCAGAGACACTGATACGGTCTTCATTACGGGATTTGAAATCGATGCCGGAACCAGGGTCCGATGAATCATCCACGCCCGACACGCTCATCAGAGTAAATACTTCAACTCGCGGCAATTGCTCGGTGAGCATTTCTGCCGTCGCCAGCTCTTTGACCCGCAGCATGATCATGGTATTGAAGTTACCCGCCACCTGTCCCGCTTTGGCTTTGTTACCCATCCGTGCCTCGACATCTGACCAGGTCTGGGTATAAGCGGTGACCTGAAATCCAGCCCCACCGGCCTTGTTCAACAGGGGCACAAACTCATCACCAATCAGTTCATTGAATTCGTCCGCATGCAGGGAGATGGTCGGAACTACTTGCTTATTGGCCTAGGGCGAATTCTGCTCCACATCCCCCTTCGCGTTTGTTTCAGGCGTGACGCCATGCTTATAAATATGCCCTGCCACGGAGACCAAATCGGCAAACATGGAATTGCCCACCGCGCTGGCCACCGTGGTATCTGTAAGTGCGTCCAGGCCCACATAGACAATACCTTTACGACGAATGACGTCCATCCATTCAAAGATCGGACGATGATCTTCTTCATCCTGATAATCAGGTGAAATCAAAGCGGCAATGTTGCCTGTGGTGAGTTTTTCCATCAACGGGCCGACGGAGCTGACAATCTTGTCAAAATAGGTCTTGTCGTATTTAAACGCTGACACCAAACCATCTAACACAGGGTCGTATACCGCTTTATCCTGCAGGAATCTCATCAAGGCAATGGCATCAATGGACCGCCCGCGCAGTGAGCTGGGCAGGTTGCGTTCTTTGATGTTATCCGCCACTTCTTTGACTTGCTCCTCCCAGCCTTCAAGATCAGAGGCGTGGGCGCAATACCGAGCATATTCGACAAATAAGGGCTCGATATCATTAATATAGCGACGAATCTGTTGGTAATCGGGACGGCGGTTCAGTGCCACTGAGGCCCGAGCAATAATATTGACGAAACGCCAGGCGAATTCCTTGAAGGCCGCGGAGTTGCCCTCGTTGGGTAATTGGTTAGCGATCCGTGTGGCCACTTCGGTGATGCGCGAGAAATTACCAATGGCGTTGTAGCGAGCCGAGATATGGGGGAAACCCAGGTGAAACAGATAAAAGTCATCCAGTCGCCCGGCGCGTTTGGCTTCAGCATAAATACGGCGCAGCAAATCGGCATCGCCTTTAGGGTCAAACACGATCACCACATCACCTCGACGAATATCCTGAGTAATCAGCACTTCGGCCAGCCGGGTCTTACCCACACGCGTGGTACCCAACACCAGGGTGTGCCCGACCCGCTCACCAATATCCATCCACACCGGCTGCTCCTTGGGTTCCACTGCATGTAATGCCGGTTTACCGCCAACGGCGGGCAAGGGTGCTAAGGGGTTCAGCCTTGAGCGGCTGCGCAGGCCACTTGCCAGAACAGAAAGCAACGGAACATCTTCCCAAAGCACCTCCTTTTGCCTTGCCCAGTGGTACGCTTTTCCCGGTTGCACATAACATTGCACTTCCGGTTTTAAGGTGTCACGCAAACGCTGGGTGTGCTGCTGTGTCCAACGGAAGCCCTTGCCCAGGAAAAGTTTGTACTGGCTGACGGGAACTTGATCCGCACGTAGTTGATAGATCGGTAACCGGCGCATATTGCGCTGGTAGCGCAGTACCGCCCGTGCCTGCTTCGCTCTGATACCACCCAAAAAGAAACAGCGCGCCCCTGTTATGTTGGCCACGCCTGGCGGCATCATCAACGCCCAGGGAGCCAGAAAAGCAATCACGCCCACCGCAAAAGCCACGCTCATCGACCACAGTTCAACGGGTGGCCGTAGCAGTGCCTCAATAGGATGAGCACTCACTGCTCAAGG
>QNFP01000314.1 GCA_003645535.1 Gammaproteobacteria bacterium
CCCGCCTTTGCAGGGGCCAGGCCCTACCATCAGGCGGCAAAACGCGGCGTAAAACTGATCGGTGCTACCTGTCACTATGTGACAGATGAGCTTGATGCTGGCCCCATTATCGATCAAGATGTCGCCCGCATTAATCACCACGACACTATCGACGATATGGTGCGCATTGGCAAAGATGTTGAAAAAATGGTGTTGGCACGGGGGCTGCGTTATCACCTCGAAGATCGCGTTTTAATCCACGGCAATAAAACCATTGTTTTTGAATAAACCACCCAGATGTCCACGCGCTGAGCGGACAAGTTGTTGATCTGGTAAGTCGTTGACAGGTGAGAAGGAGTAGTCTTGACCAAACAAACAACACATACCACTGATGTTGCCATTATTGGTGCCGGGCCAGTAGGCTTATTCAGCGTGTTCCAGTGCGGCATGCTGAAAATGTCGACACACGTTATTGATGCCCTGCCGGCTACTGGTGGCCAGTGCACGGCGCTTTATCCCGAGAAGCCCATTTTTGATATTCCGGCATCACCCAACATTACCGGTGCGGATCTGATCGAACGACTGGAAGAGCAGATAAAGCCATTTAATCCTGTATTTCACCTCGACCAGCAGGTAGTTGCGCTGGAAAATCAAAGCGGGAACTGGCACCTCACCACCGCAGCGGGCTTAACCGTTAGTGCTAAAGCAGTCATTATCGCTGCCGGGGCAGGCGCATTTGGCCCCAATAAGCCGCCACTGGCGGACATAGAAAAATATGAGAACAAAACCGTCCACTACCTCATACAAAATCGGGAGTTATTTCGTGATCAGCGTATTGTGATTGCGGGAGGTGGTGACTCTGCAGTCGACTGGGCATTAGCGCTTGCCGATATCGCTGCTGAAACTTACGTGGTGCACCGTCGTGAACGCTTCCGCGCCCTGCCGGAGAGCGTTGCGCAAATGCATGCACTGGCCGAGCAGGGGAAAATCGAACTGGTCATCCCCTATCAGTTAGCCAGCCTCGAAGGGAAGGGTGACCAGTTGTCAGCAGTACATGTTAAAACACTGAAAGGCGAAGACCGCCGCCTGGAAGCAGACCATTTGCTGTCTTTCTTCGGGCTGGTCAACAAACTGGGCCCCATCAATGACTGGGGCCTGGATGTCCACAATGGCCTGATTATCGTCGAACCCACCACCTGCGCTACTAGTGTGGACGGTATATTTGCGGTAGGCGACATCGCCGGCTATCCACACAAGTTAAAATTGATATTGTCGGGGTTTTCCGAAGTAGCCCAGGCGGCGCATGCTGCCTTCAGGGTGGTACACCCCGATGAGGCCCTGCATTTTGAGCATTCCACCAGTTCGGGAATTCCGACGCTGTAATCCGGGCAAGTCGCCTATATTTAACTTTAACGACTGAAAATGTCATTTATTGAGGAGTAAAAACAAATGCCGAAAATCACTTTTATCAAGGTTGACGGGGAACGTGTTGAAACTGACGCTAAAGTCGGTAATACCGTTATGGAAGTTGCCAAGGAGCTAGATTTGCCGATGCTTGCCGCCTGTGGTGGGGCATTGGCCTGTGCGACCTGTCAGGTAGTCGTTGACGAAGAGTGGTATGAAAAAACCGGAGAAGTCAGTGAGGACGAAGAAGATCTGCTCGATACTGCCCACGACCTGACCCCGACTTCCCGCCTGTGCTGTCAGATCCCGATTACCGATGATCTGGACGGACTTGTAGTCAGCCTTACTCCTATGGGTTAGCCTGACAAACCCACTGGGGCTCGCCTCGCCAGCCTATACACTACTCGTCTAACACTGCCTATAAAATCACTGCCTAACAGGTTTGGATCAGCACAGAGTAGATCAGGCGAGTTCCAGCGGCGGTTCAGTCAGGGTTGCGTATTGTTCACGTAATTCGAGAATATGCTCGCCCCAGAACCTCTCGGTATTAAACCAGGAAAAAGCTCTCGGAAAAGCTGGATCGTCCCAGCGGCTAGCGATCCAGGCCGTGTAGTGCAATATTCGCAAAGCACGCAGAGGCTCGACTAAATTCAGCTCGCGGGGGTGAAAGTCGTAAAACTCGTTGTAACCATCCACCACTTCAGACATTTGAGTTGTCTGCTCAGCACGGTTGCCGGATAGAAGCATCCACAAATCCTGTACCGCAGGGGCCATGCGGGCGTCATCAAAATCGACAAAATGTGGAGTGTCATCACGCCACAAAATATTACCGATATGGCAATCACCGTGAGCACGAAGCAAAGGAATATCCTTTAGTATCGCCAGTTTTTCCTGCAAAACCTGTAGCAAATCGGCGGTGAGCGACTGATAAGACGCTTGTAGGGAGGCGGGGATAAAACCTTCGCTGATAATTTCCACACTGCGATAACCGTAGCTTTCAATATTGAGTGTGGGTCGGTGTATAAAAGGCCTGCTAGCCCCTACCAGGTGGATACGGCCCAGTAACCGCCCGATGGTAAATAAACTATCCAGATCACCCAGTTCTGGTGCATGCCCTCCCCGCCGCAGAAACAGGGCGTAACGAAAATCACCATACTTGAACAGGCTATCGCCGGTTTCATTTTGCCAGGGTGGCACCACTGGCAGCTCGTGGGCAGCCAGCTCCAGACAATATTCATGCTCCTCAAGGATCTGATCGTCAGTCCAGCGTTGGGGGCGATAAAACTTGGCGATGATCGGCTCAGCATCCTCAATGCCTATCTGATACACACGATTCTCATAACTGTTGAGGGGAAACAAGCGCCCATCACAAAGCAAACCCTGGCTCTCCACCGCATCGATCAAAAAGTCAGGGGTCAGGGCATCGAAAGGGTGGGGTAGTTGTGCTGTCATCTGACTGTTATCGCAAGTGATCCGGCAATGGAACCGCGCAGCTTAGCACTGTTTCCAGCATTCGTTGAGCAAAGCCACTTTGCTGTGTTTCTGATCTATAATTCGCTGATTGATAATGAACAATGAGTAATAATCATGACAAAAAAACCATTGTCTGCTCCCCAAAAAATCATGCAACAGCTGGCCTCAACCAAACCCGGTGCATGGTTTTTATCACGTACGCAACACCACCTCGATCGTATAGTTTTTAAATTGTCAGGTGGCCGCACGACGATGGCTGGTTTTATAGTTGGTTTGCCAGTCGTCACCCTCGCCAACAAAGGTGCCAAAAGTGGCCTGATACGCATCATTCCTCTGCTTTGCATCGAAGATGAAGACAACCCGGGCACACTGGCACTGGTGGCTTCAAACTTTGGCCAACGTCATAACCCGGCCTGGTATTACAACCTGAAAGCCAACCCGGAGGCTAACTGCACGCTTGATGGCCTGACCAGAAGCTACCGTGGCCGCGAAGCGGAAGGAGAGGAATACGATCGATTTTGGCAGTACGCGTTAGACACTTACCTTGGCTTCCCCCACTACAAAGTCAGGGCGGGAGAACGGCATATTCCCATTATGATTATGGAGCCGGTTGACAGTTGAACCGACTATTATTAATCACTTCGCTCAATAAATAACCACCGAGCGGATACTCTCTCCGGCGTGCATCAGGTCAAAAGCAGAATTGATCTGATCGAGCGGCATGGTGTGCGTAATTAGATCATCGATATTGATCTTGCCTTCCATATACCAGTCGACGATGGTGGGTACATCACTGCGACCACGCGCACCACCAAAGGCTACGCCATGCCATGAGCGGCCGGTGACCAGCTGAAAAGGCCGAGTGGCAATTTCCTGTCCAGCCCCCGCCACACCGATAATATACGATTCTCCCCAGCCTTTATGGCAACATTCCAGAGCCTGGCGCATGACATCAACATTACCAGTACATTCAAACGTGTAGTCGGCGCCACCACCGGTCAGGTCGAGAATCGCCTCGACCACATCCTCGGTGTCTGCGGGGTTGATAAAGTCCGTCATGCCAAACTTTTCGGCCAATACGGCCTTGTCGGGATTCATATCCACGCCGATGATTTGCCGTGCGCCAACCATGCGCGCGCCCTGAAGAACATTTAAACCTATACCCCCCAGGCCAAATACCACGACCCGCGACCCGGGTTTTACCTGAGCTCGGTAAACAACGGCACCGACACCTGTGGTAACACCGCA
>QNFP01000315.1 GCA_003645535.1 Gammaproteobacteria bacterium
TCCAGGTAAGGTCTACTCTGTCCTGAAAGAGCCCGCCCTGGATTTCACCCTGTCTGTGGCGACCCTGGCTACCGCGGGCATAGACTCTGCGGAACTACAGAATCTTGAGTTGTCCGTTCAAAAAGCGGCAGAGAACAACCCACTACTGGTTGCCTGGGATAAAAGTGAAGTAGCAGATTTACGCGTTAGCATGTTCGAAAAGTCACTCTGGTTTCTCTCGCCCGACCAGAGCCTGCCCTGCGAATACCAGGAGCTTACACCTACAGAACTACAGCGTTGCACTATCGAGCGAACACCACAAAGGTTGCTTACAGTACCCTCACCCACTTCACCGCTGAGGTTGACAGACAGCATCAGTAGCGCCCTCACCCGCATCGCAAAAGTAGAGAACCTGATAAAAATGCAGGCCCATATGGGGGCTGGTGGCGCATCAAACAATTCTCCCCTGCAAATCGCTATGACTGTTAGAAAAAACGGCGGAGAGCAGGCCTACCCGCTCACCGAAATTCCCGTTTTTGGTGATGGCGACGAAGTAACGGTGATTATCAAAAACATCTCGCGCAAACCCCAGGACGTCAGCCTGCTATACCGTGATGCCATGTACGGCATCGTTCAGATATGGCCGGAGGCAGGCGACAGCAATCGTGTCCAGGCGGGCGACCAACTCGCACCCATTGTTCTGGAGCTATATCCCGAGCCAGAGGGTCTGGAAGACTTTATTATCATGAGCCAGCCGGGTGACGGTATCTCCCGGGACTTTTCCTTCCTGGAGCAGGAGCCTTTGGGCGTTAGATCCCGTAGTGCCGGAAGTAGCACCGCCTTTAGTTTACGTGGTGAAGAACAGCCCTCGTCACTACAACTGCTGCTGGACGCAGCGATATTTGCCAATGACGGTTCAGCTGAGAAATTTAAAGTGCAGAGCCGCGGCGCACGAAAGCAATCAAAACCAAACCTGGGGGGCATGCAGATTTACAGTTGGGAGGTACGGCAATAGGCCCCTAGTAAACAGTAAAATCGAAATCCAGGTTATAGCTGCGGGTTGTCGGCTTTTGGTGTCCCTGGGTGAGGCGTGACACTTCATCATAGGTATATTTTCTGAGCTCCGCCGTTGAAACTCTTCCATCATTGTTGCTATCGGCTGCCCCCTTCCTCAACGCCTTGATAACGCTGGCTGTGAATACGCCATTTTTTATTTCACTGGTTTCCAGCGCGAATTCTTGCCCACCCGCTGCGCTGATGACAGTGGCCCCGGTGGACGCTCGCAAGTCTACGAATGCTTTTTGAAGCAAGTCGAAAGAAAGATTAAGATCGGCGCCAATGCGCGGTTTGTTCTTCAGTTTAATGCCTCTGGCCGACACACCCTCTGCCAACTTAATGCTCGCTGCCGCCTGGGTTACTTCCCCAGAGTGACAAGTGTCCAGCATCAGCAGTTTACTGAGGGCGGGTATTCCATCCAGAAGATTGTTTATCTCTTCATAGCCAAGGCCTTTCTCTGCAGGGTTAGCCGGGTCAATATCTGTTGTGCCAAAATAGTAATTGTTTTCGTCATCGAGAAACCCGTGCCCGGCAAAAAACACAATTGCGTGATCGATGGGCTTACCCGCCTGTAGAAACTTCCTGGCCTCTATGACAGCGTCCGAAGTCACGTCCGTATCCAGTAAGCTTTTTGTATATACGTGGTTGTAGTAATCACTGTCGCCGAGTAAAGCTGCAATATCGCGTGCATCTTTGCTGGCATAATTCAGGTCAAGGCTGTCGTCGGCATAGTCGGACACACCAATGGTCAACAAATAAAGATTGGGGTTTTCAGTGGATACCGGTGCATTGTAGGTCAGGTAGTGCGTATCAGATTGATTTCCCCCTGCGGTTTGTACATACAACTTTATCTTGTTGATACCTGGAACCAGGTCAAGCCCTAATGTACCCGGAGCCCCGGTAACTGTAAGCCCGCCACTGCCATAAATTGGAACCTCGTTAATTTTAACATGTAAGCTGCCACGGTTATCCTCTAGCAGGTCAAGGTTATAGTGCAGATCAAGTCTGCCATGGATAAATATTTCATCGGGGCCCTCCACAGTCAGGCTCGGGGATGCCCGACCGGTGGGCATTCTATCCCCCAATCCAGTTTGCCTGCTCTGGCGAAACTGCACCATTTTTCGCCACAAGCTCAGCGACTCATCGCTCCCCTTGCCCAACCTGTCCAGGATAATATCAGGGCGATTTAACCAGTAGTCGTAACGCAAAAAATCAAAAAGCTCATCACCATTGAGAAAACTTGCCTGATGAATTGCTTTGGGTGTAGACCAGTAATAACCATCAGGAGAACTAATAATAAACTCGCCCTCTTTATCGGTGACAACTGTGGACAGAAGCTTGGGATTTCTTTTACCGATATCCTCGCTGATAAAAGTATCGTACAAAATACCCTGTTCAGAATTTCTGGTTTTACCGGCTGGAATATCCAGGCGCCACATTTTCAACGTACCATCACTGGCAGCTGTCACCATAGTATTCTTATCCAACTGATGAATGTTTGTAATGCTCGCGTTATGTGCGGAATACTCCTCCTTTACAAGACCTGACTCAATGTCTCGTATTATCACGCCACCATCATTCGTAGCACTCCACAGTTCGCCATTAGTCGCCACGGCCATACTCCCCGTTTCACCCCAACGAGGAGACATTTCCATGATCGGCACACCCAGCGTAGAAAACCGTTGAATGACCTCAATGAGGGGATTAAAAGCCGCTGAATACCCGTACAGACCGGAGATAAAAAAGGAGTTGGATTGTGGGTCAAAAGCCATGGCCTTTGACACCCCTCCGGCATAGGGCAACTCCAGGCGTTTATCCAGGTGTGGAAGTGCAAATACTCCGCGGTTCAACCGGGCTACAAGTTGTTCGCCCGTGTTGTCAAAAACTTCAATCTCGTGCACGCGTGAATCAAAGTTATAAAGTTCTTTGCTGGTGCCGTTGTGCAGCGACAACTGAAAAATACTATGGTCACGTGCATAGACCAGATAGTCAGCCAAAAGAACAAAATCGGAAATTGAAAAATCGAGCTGAATAGCATCCTTGGGATTGGACACGGGCACTACAGTCAAATAATTACGGGAGCGCAACAACAGAAATTCACCGTTTGACTCAACTTCAGTGATGCTGCCATCTATAGGCAATTTTTGAATATCAAGATTTTCTAAATCAAGCAGAAAGGCCTGCCCACCCGCCCTATCGCCACTGATATACACCAGCGTGTTTTCATCGGGGACATCTATATCAATAATCGGATAGGTTTGACGGACTATAGTGTCGATAATCGAGCCATCGTCGCTATTGCGCAGGACAATTTCCTTGTCCATGTAATTTCCATCGTAGTTGGGCTGGTAGTTAAACAACAGATGGTGATTTTCAGACAGGGCAGCCCCCGGTGAATAGCTGGAAAATTGTTCGAAACGGGTAAAACCCCCATCGTCCAGATGATAGACGCCATGATCGACAAGTATCTTGTCCCGACCGTAAAAAAGGGCAGTGGATGATCCTGTCAGCCATTGTTCGCCCGAGTTGTAGTTTATAACACCGCATACTACCGGCTGTTGTGTGCAGAATGTGACAAGTGGGCGACTGGGGTGAAGCGCTATTTCCGCGATGGGCGCTTGCTCGCCATCCGTGGAACGTGGCAGTAAATCGGGTTTAATTGAGATTATCTCGTCTTTGGACTCTTTAAACTCGACCATTGGATAGTCACAAAATGATGTATCAATGTCTGTATTGCAGCCGGACACATCGACGGAGAGATGATGCAGGTATAACTTTCCGGAAGAACTGGTCGTCACAAGGCGACCATCTCGGACGGCAGAAATCAGTTGCGGCACTGAGTGCCTGAATGCCTTGCGGTAACTGATTTTGTTGTAACCCGGATTCCATAGCTCAAATTCATTTTCCCGATTAATACTGATGGGATAGAGTCCAATCAGGGAGCTACTTTTTACGGATCTTTCAGACTCAAAGTCCGGATTTACAACTTTCCCGAATGGTTTATAGGTGCTTCCGATCAATCTCTGGCGGTTGATGATTCTTGTCTCTTCATCAAACACATAAA
>QNFP01000316.1 GCA_003645535.1 Gammaproteobacteria bacterium
ACCACTTTCTGGCAATGTGAACGTCCACTAGCGGGAGTTGACCACTCCCATCGGTAAGATTCTTCAACCATTTTCTACCTGCAGTTAGGGCCTCACCAACTGACAAGGGTGGCTCCTCGACGCCCTGATTCCAATTCGGCAGTTTCTCCACATCCGAGCGAGGAATGCTGAATACTTCGACGCGACCATCATCGCTTGGCGCAAAAGTTACCGTGTACCTGTCTTGCTCTCCGGCAGCGACGCTGCCAACGAGGACAAGCATTTGTATGACTGTGAGTATGTGCTTCATTTGCCTTCTAACGTTCGAGTTAAGTGGCCGCAGCGAAGCGGAGGTCACGCTTGAACGACTTGTTATGTTTCTTTAAGAAAAAAAGGGGAAGGTATAATTGGTCAAAACAATATCTCTTCGTCACCTTTAATTTTACTCTTTAATCATTTTCAGCGGCTTATATTGACGATATATAACTGTGACTATAATTAATAAACCGATAGTGAAAATAGAATACGGCAACAATCCTAAAGTAAGTGCGCTTGCAGCGACTATAAACAGGAAAGATGATTGAAACGCATCTTTCGCGATCATTCTTTCCTGACAGAACCATAATCCAAGTAGGTAAAGCGCAACGGCTACTGAAAACCCAAAGTTGGCAACACCTAATTCGATACTGGCGTGGTTCGTTAATACATCTACGTTTACACTGACTAAAGCGCCGACCGCCGCGGCAGATCCAAATATTATGTAGTGCCCATATCCCCACTGGAAGGCGAAGTTTTTATTCCGCAATTCATGCTCGACAGAATTATTAAAATATAACCACCAGATTCCAAACAGTGTGAACAGGCATCCGATTGATACCAATAAAACTTCGTATGAGAAATGTTCAATTAAAGTAATAAAGCTATTGGTTGAAGCCAGAACAGACTCACCCAAAACAATAATCGTTAACAAGCCAAAACGTTCTTCGATATGTTCCGAATGAAAATGCGTCTGTGTATGTGATTCTGCATAGTATGGCACGATAAACTCTGCCAGCCATAATGCTATAAATATAAAATAACTAAATTCAAAAAAGCTTTGCGTTATCCAGCCGACCTGACATAGTAAAGTTCCCAGCGCATAACGTCGGCCTGTAATTTTAAGTTTTGGGTTATCCGACGCAACTCTTAACCACAACAAAATTCCAGATGATCGTATGATGACATAACCAATTATCACTATTGTGAATTCACCATTAAAGGCATTATTAACACCGGCAGCGATAACCAGAGCGCCTACCATCTGCCAAAGCGTTGCCAACTTGAATCTAACACCGCCATTATCAAACGAAGAAGCAAACCAGGTGTATTGGTTCCATGCCCACCAGATAGCCATAAACACCATAATAAAACTGACTACGCTATGACCTATATGATTATGAGCAAAGTCATGATGAAAAGCCGCTGCCACATGAGCAATTGCCACAACAAAGATTAGGTCGTAAAACAACTCTAGTGGAGTTGCTGTACGATTCTTTTCATTTATATCCCTGACTTTAAGGCTTTCTTTCATATAACTTATAACCAAACTGAATTAATAACATCGTATCCTAAAACAGCACGAAGACTATTTTATTAACTACTACTCTCTGACTCCTATTATTGTTTTGAAACATAACGTCTCGCCTCAGTCGCGCGGCGTAGCCGCGTCGAACTGGAGGCGTTTGTTAGGCGAGACACGCTCTGATTCATATATGCGCAACATCTCACTAAATGTCTCTTGAGTAATATATACAGTCGTCGACCTTGGAAATACAGGCCACATTGAAACCCCTAACACATAACAGCCCATGCGGTTGAATTCTTCTTTCCTTAAATCAAAATATTGTGCGGATTTCTCTCTCGCGTATTGGAGGTCATTCTCCACTCGAAGATCAAAAAATGCATATATAGTGTAACGATATGAACCATCACCAGAACTGTCTTTAGCTCCATTGATTCCGAGCTTTTTGATCTCTAGTGAATTAGAAATATCAACGCCTTGAAAGAACGGCCCCACACCGAATTCGATATATTTTTTCATAGTAGGGTCACCCTCTACTGTACATCGAACTTGGATATCTAGACCCCTTTCTTCATAAAAACGGTAAATGTTGATAGGCGTAACAATGTCTATTTTTATGACGTCGTAGAGGTGTTCAGTTTTGGCTGGGTGTTGTTCTGGCCAAAGCTCCAAGTTCGATACTGAAATGATAGCTGTTTCTTCCAATGTGATTGGATATTCCACTGGATGGACAGCACAACCTAACGTTGAAACCGAAACTAGTGATAAGGCAAGTGCCCTGATAAATACTTGGTTGTTCATTCTCGCCTAGACATAATGACATTCCGCGACAGGAGCCGACCTCCGTCCTACGCGTGGGTTAACGACGAGCGTCAGAGCCATACTGGTTAATGACAGAACCATTAATCAACAGGATCGGAGGTCGACATGACACACCCAAACATACTATTTGTCGGGATGGATGTACATAAAGAGAGCATAGAGATTGCCCTTGCAGAGGGCGCCAATCAGGAAGTGCGCCGCTATGGAAAGATCGGCGGTACACGCGATGCCATGCGTAAAACCCTGGCCAAACTGGCTTCACTGGGAAAGACACTGCATTTTTGCTACGAAGCCGGTCCCTGTGGTTATGAACTGTATCGCTACCTGGTCTCAGAAGGCCATGATTGCTGGGTGGTGGCCCCATCACTGATTCCGAAGAAGCCGGGCGACAAGGTGAAAACTGATAAACGCGATGCCCGGCAACTGGCGCGGCTGTTTCGGGCCGGTGAGTTAACCCCTGTGTACGTGCCGGATCGCGAGGATGAAGCCATTCGTGACCTGTCCCGTGCCCGGGAAGATGCCATGCTGGTGCAAAAAGCGGCCCGGCAACGCCTGAAGTCCTTTTTGCTGCGCCACGATATCCGTTATCAGGGAAAAACTGCCTGGACCGAAGCCCATCTGCGCTGGTTGGCCGATGACGTGCACTGCCCCTCACCGGCACAGCAAATTGTCTTTCAGGAATACGTCAATACCGTGACCGAGGGCCAGCAGCGCTTAATCCGACTCAATGAGCAAATTGAAGTGTTCGTGAAGCAGTGGCGACTCTACCCCGTCGTTGAAGCGCTCATGAGTCTGCGCGGCGTCAGAATGGTCGTGGCGGTGACGGTGGTCTCGGAACTGGGTGACCTCAGTCGCTTTGACAACCCCAAACAACTGATGAGCTTTCTGGGACTGACACCCTCGGAATACTCCAGTGGATCACGTCAACGCCGGGGCCGCATTACCAAGACCGGCAACGGCCATGTGCGGCGCATCCTGATCGAGGCGGCCTGGTGTTATCGCTACCCGGCCAAAGTCAGTCCGCAGATACAAAAACGCCAACAAGACCTGCCCCTGGCCATCCGTGATATTGCCTGGCGTGCACAATTGCGTCTAAGCCAGCGCTATCTGCACATGCAACGCAAAGGCAAACCACACAATGTCACGGTCGTCGCCCTGGCACGCGAGCTCAGTGGCTTTATGTGGGCAATTGCCAACGAGGTCAAGTGCCCGCGATAACCCTGTGTAGCAGGACCCCGCATAACCAGAGGAGGTGCTGATTAAAAAAACGACATAACACAGTTTGTGATTGCGTGTGAGCACGTCACCACGGTGAGAAGCATCCTCGTAAACGTTAAGCGCCTTGTTTATGCCGGCTGGCAAAACAATGATGCGCGTACCTAGAGAGAGGTCTCTTCGCGGCGTACACAAGTAAGGCGGTAATCAACCCGCGCATATCAGCATGACAACCGTCGTTTTACCGGTGGCGTGCTCACGCTCAATCACACATTAGTGACGTGGCTCTGAATCTTTATTTGGAAGGTGGCCGTTTTGACTGTTGACAGCGGAATGTCATATCAACGTTTGAGTCGAGCCGCGCGCACTCGATGCTTACCGCGAAGCACCGCTGAACATCCCCGCGTCGGATCGAACGACTTGTTAGGTGGATACTTAGTCCATGGTGGGCCAATCATCTTCTCGCCCCTGAATTTGTGTCACTAGTTTAAGAAAAGTATCTAGCC
>QNFP01000317.1 GCA_003645535.1 Gammaproteobacteria bacterium
AGCCAGTTCTCGCCTCAGCGCTTCGCTAAAGCCGCGCAGACCAAATTTGGTGGCACAATAACTAACAGAACCCGCATAACCAATACTGCCAAGAATCGAACCAACATTAACGATGGCGCTTTCCGAACGCGCTTCCAGCAGGGGTAAAAGATCCCGGCACAGGCGCATCGGTACAGCGAGGTTAGTCTCAATCATGGTAGCCAGTTCTGCATCACTTACCTGCTCCAATAGGGCTAACTGGTTAACGCCGGCATTGTTAATCAACAGATCGATGCCATATTCAGCAGCCATTTCCCGCAACGCCCGGCGACCTTCGGCCCGGGTCAGATCGGTAGCCAGGGTTAGATGTTCACTACCCCCAAGTTGTTGTCGCAACTGCGCAAGTTTTTCGCTATTGCGACCGATAAGAATCAATCTGACATCTTCCTTCGCCAGTGCACGGGCTATAGCAGAACCAATGCCACCAGTAGCACCAGTCAATAAGGCAGTTTTTCCAGAAAGCTTCATATTTTTTCCTTTCCTTACCGTTTTATTGATAACGGTTTTATTGATAACAGTAATGCCAGGCCGGCAAAGATGCCGGCTGCGCCACCCGGTCGAACAGGTTCGTCAGGTAAGTAAAGAAGCCACTTGCTCTGGAGCCAACTCACGAAAAATATTACCGTAGAGTCGATAAAACATTTTCGCGCTGTGAATAATTTGCGCCTGGTCAGTGGGTTCGGTAATCCGGTTCATCAAGTTCTCGAAGGTCTTAATGTGATCTTGATCCAGCTCGCCATGAGAGCGCAGATAAGTAAAGACCTCATCGCCTAATCCGAGCGCCTTTTGAATACTGTCGGCCACCTTATCGGCAATACGCACGCTGGTGCCCTCAAGTACCAGTACCATGCCAAAGAAGCCCAGTGGATTAATCCGGTTAACGGTGTCGTAAGCATAGGCTACCATTAACTCGGTGCTCTCGTTAGGGCGCTGAGACCGCACCTTTTCCTTATCGTAACCACAGGCAGCAATATCGTTAAGAACCCACTCCTGATGGCCCAGCTCGTCGTCGATATATTCTGCTACCGCGTTGCGCAACCATTCTCTGGATTCGGACAGCCTCGCGCCAGTGGCCATCAATAACGGCGTTGTGTGCTTAACGTGGTGATAGGCCTGACACAAAAACGCAACATAGTCAGCCAGGACAATATCACCACGCAGACAGCGATCGATAATCGGCGCCGTTAATAGATAAGTGCGGGACGCTTCAGTTTGCCCCTGAAGTTCCTCAAAGAAACTCATAGTAGTCATACGTCGTTAAGCAGAGCCTGGAGTGCAAAGCTGGGCGACGTGCGGATTACTCGTGTAAATACGCTCAATAAGATCAGCATAATGCTCCATAATCAGCTGGCGTTGCGGACGGCCATTGGCTGTTAACATCCCCTGCCACCCGTGTTGATCGAGACGATGCCATGCCTTGACCTGCGCATAATCGGGCAAGTGTTGATTAGCGTTCTCAATCCACTCGCCAATCACGGCATCGCTCACTGTTGCAGGCGCACTCAATAAAGCGATCAGATAAGGGCGTGCATCCCCGAGCACCACACACTGAGCCAGTAAGGAGTGCGTACAGAGCGCACTTTCCACCCACTCCGGGCTGATATTGCGACCGAAGCTGCTGATCAGTACGTTTTTGCGCCGACCGGTGATGGACAGCCAGCCGTCATCAAGTGTGCCCAGGTCACCGGTGGCTATCTGACTGGGAAACCAGTTTTCTGGCTGCCCCAGATAGCCAAGATGAGCTGACCCAGCCACCATGATTTCGCCATTATCTATGGTCACATCACAGTGGGGAAGCGGCTTACCCACCGCGCCCGGTTTATCCTTCCCCGGAGTATTCAAAGCCACCACAGAGCCACACTCCGACAGGCCATATCCCTCGTAGACGGGTATGCCATAACTTCGTGCCTGGACAATTGAATCAACAGCCACCTTAGCGCCGCCAACAGCCACAAACTTTAATGACGCTGGTGGTTGCCAGCCGCCCTGACAGGCAGCGATCAAGACATTCAGCAATTGTGGCAACAAAATTAGACTGTGTGGCTGATAATGGCTTATACACTGAATCAAGCCCTGTATATCCAGCCCGGAACTACCCCTAAGCCCGCGGCTGGCGGCATCAGGCAAAATGACAGTGCCACCGCAAAGCAATGGGGTATAGACGCCGGCAATATTTTCTAGCAGCGTCGCCAGAGGTAGCAGGCACAAATGCCGAGGCTGCTTTAGAGCAATCACCTCGGCCAAAGATTCAGCCACCTGCCACTGCTGATCCTGACTTAAGCAAACACCTTTAGGTGAGCCAGTAGAGCCCGACGTAAAGGTGATTTTTTGTGTTCCTGCAGGATGGACAGGCTTCTCCAGCGATATCTCGGGCCAGGTCAACCTCCAGACATCGAGTGTTAATGGCGGCGGAGAGTCCAGACTGTGGCCCCCCAATTCGCAGACATTAACAACTGCGGCTAGCTCGTCGCTAAGCAACAAATCGGCATTTGCAGCCTGCAGACAATGTTGGGATTGTTCATCACTGAAGAACTCTGGTAGCGGCAAACACATAAGCCCCGCCACCTGGCAGGCTAGATCAACTAATACCCAGTCGATGCTATTTCCCGCGCGAAGAGCAACCACGGCCACCTGTTGATCCTGCAACCAGATAGCAAGCGCGGAGACGCCATCGGCCAACGCTGAATAAGCGAGGGCTCCGCGCCTGTCCATCAACGCAGTCTGCCCAGGAGCAGTCTGTTGCGCCAAAACACTCAATGTGTCAATTAGCCGTTTATCGATAAATGGGGGCTGACTCATGCACAAAAGCGTTGCCGACGACGATGCTCGCACAGATGCTCGGCCAGGCAGTCGATTTCACCCCGATAGTGTCGAAGGACAGGTAGCAGCCGAGGATTATCGCGAACGATCGTCATCGCCTGGCGAATATCGCCAGCCATAACTTTAGGCTGAGTAGTGTAATAACTGCCCCAGTCCTGCAATCGGCCATCAACTCGCTGGGCCTCAGCATAAGTCAGTGAATAAGGGTTAAAGTTTAATCTATTAACCAGCTTCTCAACCTGAGGAGTGGCAGTAAAAATAAACCAGTGATAACCGGCCGCTTCCAACACCGCCGTCATTATCACAAACAATAATTGACTACCGCCTCTTCCGGTCACCACCAGATTACCAATTTCAACCACTCGGTGACGATCAACCGGTTGCCTCGCCAGACAGGCTACCTCCTGCTCGGCAGGGTTATCCAGATAACTTTCAAGAAACAATGGACCCCTGGATGCCGACCGCAGCCCCACCGCAGCCGTTGTATGCTCAGCGTAACTCATACTCAATAACAAAGGCATAAAGCTGGATATGCTGGCCCCATAGGCCTGGAGATATTGCTCGGCAATATAGACCTCCAACTGCCCGCGATCCATGCTGGAGCGAGTGTGCAGGTCAAACTGGACACCCCCAGTTTGCGGAACCAGGGGCGAGACATGGTCATATCGCTGCTTTCTATTGTTTAAAAGAGACAACATGGAGTACCTCCGACATCTATTACCGGCCTGATCACCGACCTGACTATTAATGTCACTATCGACATGAGGCAAGTATAGGGGGCTATTCTTAAAGCAACCTTAAGAATAGCCTTAAAGACGCCTTTGGCTGCTTTAAGTCATCCATCAACCTTCTGCTTATCCGCACTCTGTTAGCCAGCCCGAACAACGGACAGCCAAACAACAGGGCCACTTAAGACATGTAACTCTATGCAACCCGCTTGCGCTTATTTTCGACAAAATCATGGAGGATGTACTCACCCAGACGATCAGGCGTTGTATAGAACACCCGACCACCATTCAATTGTGCGATTTTATTCATAAAGCTGCGTAAATAAGGGTTGCGATCAAGCATGAAGGTGTTGATGGTAATGTTTTTCTGTGTGCATCGCTTTACCGCCAGCAGCGTCTTGGCAATGGTGACAGGGTTGGGAGGGTATTCGAAGTAGGGATAACCATCTTCCAGGTGCGCGGTTGGCTCA
>QNFP01000318.1 GCA_003645535.1 Gammaproteobacteria bacterium
CACACATGTAGGCATACCCTATATACCCTCTTTCTAAGGTTGTTTTTTGTGTTGCTATTGTGTGATTTTAAAAGCCCCTACACCGTGTGTACGGTGCAGAGGCTACAGACTAAGACTTCTTAGATTTAGTCTTTAGTCTTTAGAGGTGGGACTATGGAACTAGTAGTCTCCAAGTCTACCAGGTTAGCGAAGTAGGCATGAGTGTCCTCTTCGGTTGTACCGTTAGTGACCATGGTAGCCATCTGTTCGGCTACTATGGACTGGGCATAGTTAGCAGAAATTACGTTTGAAAGTTGTGCAAACGATTCCACTGAGGCTAGTGAATGCTGTATGACTGTGCCGCCCTTAAGGATGACAGAATCAGTAGTAGCTAACACGGAGCCTATGCTCTTAAAGATGTTCATGGTGCGTGCCCTCCATGGGCTAGGTATTACGCTAACGGATCGTTAACGCTTCATCTCATTGAAAGGTTTTGATGTAGGGGGGGTTGTGTTTGTTTTTTGAAGTTAGTACTACAGTACTGAGCCTGTAATTACGCTACAAAAATACTGAAAAACCTGAGCCTGTAAGTATATTATATATACGCTAAAAACCTGAAATTACATATAAGTAATCCCTCCCTATAAAAAGTTTTTATATAAAAAATATTATATTTATATATAAACATTCCCCTTAGTTAATAGGTTAGTAAGTAGGTATTCAAAGTGAGTAAAGTGAACACACTATATGCATCGTTAGGTGCATATTCAAAGTGAGTAAATAAATGAAACTAACACATTGCATCTATTCGAAAGAAAGAGAGTAGAAAGAGAAAGTTTTCTAGTACTTGAAGTGAGCGAAGCGAACGTATTGTATGTGCCGTTAGGCACATACTTTCTATCGGAAACTTACTTACCAAAAAAGAGATACATATACCCCGGGCATAAAAAAACCCCAGTAGACAATTGCTGTCTGAAACTGAGGTCTTTTGTTTAACTTACCTTTTTCACTCACCACAAGAGACTAAACAAAAAAGAAAAAATATTTTATTTAGAGGCATAAGAGTTATCTGTACTTACGAGGATACAGATGTCGCTATTGTACATAAATAAGCTGGAAAGTAACAATACCCCCTAGATCTTAGTCACCCTAACCTATTGATTTCGTTAAATAAACCCCTTGCTAACTTAATATAATAGTATTAAAAAAAACACCTACTTATACATAATAGTGTATATTTTTACCTTTTCTTATAAGAACGTATACACTGGCAGCTCACCACGAGGGCGTTACATAAGGTTCCCATTTTTGTTTTTTATTACGAGGAAGTCAGTATGGTAAGTAAAAAAGGTACATTAATATTCGATCCTTCTACTCAAGAAGGGCTCATCAGAAACAGGCCGAAGACCCCATACATGTTTACTATCGTATCCAGATTCAATACTGAAAATTCCAAAAAGTCAGATCCTCCTGATCTACTTGAGATATTCCATGGATTATCTAACCCTGCTCAAGACCTCTTTATCGATTTGAAGAGGCATTTGAATTATCAGAATAACTTTGCCAGCACACCTAGAAAGAAAGGCTCTACAGCATATGAGCAGATTAAGGTGAGCAAGGCCCGTAAAGAGTTGGTGAGGGCTGGCCTCATACAACGTGTAACTCAAAAATTAAAGCTCTCCTCCTCTAATGAATTAAGAGGCCTAGTCCGTAAAAACACCTTCATGATCAATCCCCTCTTAATATCTACTGATCCAGTGAACATCCTAGAAGCTATCGATTTCTGGAAAGAGCTTACTGGTAGAGCAAAAGACTCTAGGAAACCTTAGTCTTTTACCTGACCGGGATTAGGTGATTCCATTTATAATTATACTTTTCCTCGAGGAGAGACTTTCACTTCCCATGCATACATGCCGTAGCGTAGCGGAGGTATGTATGTATACAGGGAAGGGGAAGTCTCGATGAGAGGAAAATAGAATTTCAATGGGATTACCTAATCGTCGGGAAGGTGGATTAATAATAAAAAAGTTATGAATAGCCCTATATATATTTACTTATAGGGCGCTGGTATAGTGTTTAACTTCTTTAATTATTATTGGATCAATCCTTTATGTCCGTGCCTTCCCCCGTCACCAATACTCCTGTGAATATCCCTGCCACTGCTAGGCCTCCTTCAGGGGCTTCTGGTTCTGAGGTTACCCTGGAGACCTTAAAAAGGGTTATGCCTTCGAGGGCTTTGAAATCCTCAATAACTCAAGAGCTGGTAGATAATATCAATGCCATCACAGGGGCTGAAGAGCTCAGGGACAGCTTCAGGGAAGGGGTTATTGGATATGCCGATGTACTCCAGGAGGGCAGATTCAAAGTCTCCAGTTATCTGGAAGCAGTCATGTACGTTTCATATAAACTTCTGGGCAATACCAATATCGTTTCCTATGCCAAGACCTTCCCTCACAGGTATGCCCGATATACCGATCCAAATTCCAAGACCACAGATAGAGACATAGCCAGTTATGTCAGTGCCTACAACAGCAATAAACTAGTCAATCTCATATTCCAACAGACCATGGTTCCAACCTATGTGCTCAATGCAGACATGCACCAAAGGGCTTTGAATGTTCAGGCTGATCTCATGATGAATGCTCGTAGTGAAAAAGTAAGAAGTGACGCAGCAAATAGCCTTCTGACACACCTCAAGGTACCAGAGGCAGTGAAAGTAAGCCTTGAGATAGGTTTGAAAGAGGACAGGACAATCCAGGATTTGAGAGAAACCACTGCAGCCTTGGTCAAGCAACAGAAGACAATGCTCATAGAAGGCGTTGTGAGCCCGCAGGAGGTCGCCCACAGTAAAATCATACCCAAGGTACCCTTTGAGGAGAAAGACGCTCAGATCTAAGATTTAGCACCTCTGAAGGCATTCTAGGGAGAGGGTAGGGGTATGTGGAGAGAGGATTGGTTTAGGTTTATTGGATTAGCCATTTGATTACCTTGGATCATTCAAATAAGATCCATCAAATCAAAGCAGGATCTTGAGTAAACAGACGTAGGGATTTGAGTATGAAAGTCACAGATAACGGTTATTACAAAATCAATGGTAAGCAAGGCATAGGAGGGGGTACGAGTGTTGTGTATCTCTCAGGTACCCAAGGAGGTGCTTCAACCATCCTCGGTTACTATGATGATTATGGGGATTTCATCCCTCTTCTTGATGGTACCCTTTTACCCGGGGAACAGTATCAAGTGGACCATGGACAGGATTCATTACCCATTTATTTGCAGGTACTCGCATCAAGTGTATCTACTGGATTAAGCCTCTTCGTCACTGGTAAAGCATAACTATGAGCATAGTCACTAGAGGGATTGTTAATTCAGAGCTCCTGTTAAGACATGAGGATGCTGCCCAGGAATTAAAAGAAACCGCAATAGCATGGTTTGATGAAACCAGTATTAGCACTCCGGATGTCTTTACTCTCGATGGTATAGCTGGATCGTATGCTTCTACCCCTGATTCAATCAACAACTCAATCCGCCAGCACATCACGATAGAGGCTGATATCGCGCCTGATGATTGGACACCTGCGACAGCACAAGTATTTGCCTCAAAATTCCTGCAAGCCGGAGGCCAGCGGGCATGGTGTGTTCAGATAGAAAGTGCTGGCACTATCAGGCTCGTAGCTTCGGAAGATGGCGCAGCGGCAGAGAATATAACCTCTACAGTTGCCACAGGATTGTCGGATGGTACAAGACACATCATCAAAGTTGAGATTGATTTCGTCACTTCGCTTGTCACATTTTATGTAGACGGATCTCAGCTAGGCGCCCCAGTTGCCATATTGGTTAATAGCTTATTTGATTCGTCAACAGGCATAGAGGTCGGAGCATCTGATCTTGGCGTCGGCGCTCCATTCGCAGGCAAAATCTACGAAACCAAAGTTTACAAAGGCATACCCGGTCACACCTTCGACCCCTATGTATTACTCGACGGTGTAGAAGGCACTTACGTTTCCACACCTGATACGGTTGAGAATAGTATTAGGGGGAGCATTACGATTGAG
>QNFP01000319.1 GCA_003645535.1 Gammaproteobacteria bacterium
ACGGCTACTTTATTCACTCTTCCGCTTTCAACACTAGATCGTATTCGCTGCTGTAAATCGATCAATTGACTCTCGACTTCGGCTGTAGATATGCCAGCCCTATCAGCGATTATCTGAGTAGCCCCTCCAGTACTTGCTTTCTTGATCATGTCCTCTGTGCCTTTCACTATCTTGGCAGGAGTTGCAGATTGTGCTGCATTTTGAAGTGGTTGTTCAGTGACCTGCTGTCTTGGTTGAGTTATTGCTTGCCGTAGAGAGGACTCACCTGAGTCAACTAAACTATTAGAGGTATCTCTAGAAAATGGGTTTGTTGCCTTACTTCTAGCATCAGCTGCTTTTTCAGTATCTCCTTTGATGTTTTTTTGGATATCTGCCACAGCACTTCTGAACTTACTTTCTATTACTTTACTTGGAGCATTTTGTTGATCACCTTCTAGAGCTTCTAAAAGAGAAGGTGCTCTCTCTCTATCAAAAACCGATGGAGCAGGGCCAGTAGTAGTTTTACCTCCTCCTGCATTTTTATTTGAAGTGCTTGAGACCCCTTCTGCATTTTCAGGAGTAGCAGCCCCTCCAGTTTTAGAAGGTATAGCTGGCCTGCCAAGACTTGCACGGTAGTCAGCAACAGCTTTGCTGTCTGTATTAGCAGTTCCACCTAATAAAGGGTTTCTGTTTTTAGCCAATAGTTGCTGTGCAGGGGTCATATTGGCAAATAAAGAATTCTCACGAGTGCCGTCTGCAAATTGACGCTTTGCATCAATGGAAGCTATGTCAGCTTTATTGTACTCATCTAACATTTCTTTATAAGTAGTTAAATCATTCTCCCTTGAAATGGCATCAACAGACTTAGTTCTTAATCTGGTCTTGAAAGCTTCTGGATCGAAAGAGGCACCATCAAGAGATTGTTTGAATGCATCTGAAATTTCAGAATATGATATCTCTCTTTCTGTATCTTCTGAATTTATCTCAGAAGCTAGTTGCTCTACTAGAGCCTGTACTTCACTTGCTCCTGTACCTTCTTCTGTAGCGGAATCAGAAAATAAGTCACCAAAAAAGCTACTACTGTTGTGTGCCTTTTCATTGATAATATCAATGAGGCCTGTTCTAGCATTCTTATTCTGCTCCCTTATGGATTGAGGGCTTAATCCTTTACTGGTTTCAAAAGCATTGAGGGCATCTTTTTGCTGTTTAAGTCTCTTATCAGAAGTCGTGTTAAAATCACTGACAGCACTCTTATTTGCCTCTGTAGTCACACTTGAAAGGGCATCTTTATTTACCCTTCGTGTAAGGGCCTTATTAACAAGAGCGTCTTCTTCATCTAAGGTTAAATTTCCACCTTTTAATCCGCTTCTTAAATTAGCTTCATATTCTTTTAAAGTAGCTCTTTTGGTAAATTCACCTGCGTCAATAAATGCTGCTTTACCTGCATCATCAAGTGTTTGAAATTCAGCAAATTTCTCAGCATTAGTATTTCTAAAATTTAACTCATTTGCTGTTATATCTTTATTGAATTGGCGAGAGAAATCTTGAACTCCTTGAGTTCTCAGAGTTTCAAGTTCATTCCTGAGAGCCCCGGGACGATCACGCATGAATGAACCCAAACGAGTTTGATCTGCCTCAGTTAATCTAGCCCTATCAAAAGCATCTCTGGTATAAGCATCTGATCCAGTAAGAGCTAACAAATCCTCTTGGGTCTTGGCTCCGGAGAGGGCAGCAATCATGTCATTGGTTGTTGCTGCGGAAGCATCAGTAATGTTCTTTTGCTTACGAGTACCATAGTCATTAATGGCATCGTTAAATAAAGCAACACCAGAGGAGATCTGATTACTAGTATCAATAGGTTTGAAAAAACTGCTCAGATTAGGGGCTGAAACCCCTTTCCATGTAATAGCCATATCTCGTTACTCCGGTACTTTTGAACTGCTTATTTAGATGGTTCCAGCGACGCTGTTTTTATCCATGTATGTACTCACAGATTCATATTTTCCTGCCTCACCACCTGCAGATGCTCTTCGAGCTCTCTGCCTATCTTCCAATTGGGAATTGACCATCTTAGCTTCATTGGCAAAGTTGGCTCTGGTAGTTGCTTTATTGAAATTCAAAGCATCCTCCTGTAGTCCTAAACCTTTGTAGCCAGTAAAGGCATTAAACAGTCCAGCCCCTCCTTGAAGCAATCCACCAATATCAGATAGCGCATCTTCTCTCTTTAGGAAATCAAATATACCTCCCTTTGACTTAGAAGGAACAGCTCCACCACCCCCAATAGGAGTACCAAGAATATCGCTACTCAAATTAGCATCTGAAACCAATCCTGTATAAGGGTTACCAGGACCCTCAAATTTAAGTGAATTTAAGGGCTGTTGCTGATTTTTTCCAAAGTTTAAAAAATCGGATATTGGATCAAAATTAAAAGTACCAGTTGCCATTACTATTCTCCTGCATATTTAACTGTTTAATAACGGTGCCGTGCTTTCGGTCACCGTAGGTAATTTAAGTGCATTATCCACATATACAGTAAGAGCTCCGATAGCTAAAACACCTGGATTAGGGGTGTGTATCTTCAAGTCATAAAACTGACTTGGAGACATACTGGTATTAATGTTCGGCCTACTTACCTCATAAAGAGGATCATACAGCTGAATTCCTGATGAGCCTAATAGGTCTTTTGCCTTCTCAAGCTCTTCCTGAGCCTCGTCAGCCTGTTTAGTGAATTCAAGGGCCTCTTGCTGTAGCTCCTTGAAAGCCTCCTCTAATACAGTCTCAAGGCCTTCTACGAGGGTGTTGACTGCCAAGATTACCTCATCAACAAAAGGCAACCCTTTGATGCTTTTGGCTCCCTTTCCATACTGAGAGGATAGGTACACCATGGCGATTGCCGCTATTATTGCACCCAATACACCAAGTTCTTTGGCAAGGTACTGCACACCCTCTGAAATGGCATACCCTATAAGCACTTGCTGGCCTATAAGCACTGCTGCATCCCACAGTGTTGCAGCCTCTAGAATCAGCTCATATTGATTGGTCAATACAGCAATCACGACAGCAGCGATAGTTAGAATAATGGCAAAAGCAGTGGTCTGGTACCATTTGACCACTGTCACCTCAATACCATAGATGATCAAGTGCAGCCCATCATAGAGAATCAACGATTCCTTTTTACCTGAGAAACCATCCAAAATTTCATCAGTGATAGGGATATGAAACCCAGTTTCTGCACCCTCATCAAAATCTATATTCAATGTACTAACTATGATACTGGCTTCACGCACTATCGTTTTTTGCTCTAATCCATAAACAACTGTGATATGCCAAGTGCTTTCAGTGAGCTGAGTGACAAATACGATGAGGTTTCCAGTATAGGTACCTGTAGGGGTCGTTGGACCAGAGGCAAGACCATAGGAGTTATTTCCTGTTAATACGTATGAGCGACTTCCTCCTACGTCTGGGGTAACCCCATCTTCTTTGAATACCTGGATTCCTGATTGGATTCCAGATTGCTCAATGAAGTCATAGGCAATTTCTACGTTGTACTCATCACTTTCTACCTTGAAATAATATGAGGGACCAATTTCAGCTGTGCCATTAGTTCTCCATGCATGGTAATAACTCAGGGTCGTATACTGAGGTCTGAGTCTCTGTGAATCTTTCTCTAATAATCCAAAAAAAGCCTGTAGATACTCGATAGAGGTATCTTCTTGAGTATATACATCAAGAGCAAAGGTGACGAAAATATCATCAATTTTGTCAATATCTGGATTCTCTTCTACGCTATCCATCAAGCTATCTAGAGGGATCTTCAACTTACCTAGCAGATTACGTGTGTCATCCTCTGATAGGTAGAAACCATTCTGAGGGGTCTCCTGTAGAGTCTTCAATTTCTCAGGGCTGAGTATAGGGTCTGTCGGATAACCCTCACCATCATATGTAGCTGGAGCCTCATTTCTGATACTGATCCCATTCCTTCGAATAGGTACTACAGGGTAATATCCTGCTTTCCTGAATCCAGTGGTAGTGACGTTAAG
>QNFP01000320.1 GCA_003645535.1 Gammaproteobacteria bacterium
GTAAGGCAGCCATTGCCCCTCACCCTTTATTTGATCTGGTCGAAGCCAACCGGGTGTTTGCTCATGCCTCGCCGGCGGATATCCTCAGGCGGGCACTGTATGAAGCCAATCAGCCAATTATAAGCACCAGTTTTTCTGCGTATTCCGCCGTGTTACTGCATATGGCACAAAGTATCCGCCCGGGCATCACTGTGGTCTGGTGTGACACCGGCTTTAATACCGCCGCTACCTACCGGTTTGTCGATCAGTTAGTCAAACTTTTAGATATAAACCTAAAGATATATCACCCCGATGTTTCCGCGACTCACCTACAGGTTCGCTACAACGGTATTCCAGAAGCCGGCACACCGGAACACGAAGCCTTTGCAAAAACAGTTAAGCTTGAACCCTTCGCACGCGCTTTCAGAGAGCTAAAACCAGATTTATGGATTAACGGTATCCGCAGCGAAGAGACTGAATTTCGCAAGACCCAAAAAATATTCACCTGGGATGCGAAGCGCCTTACCACCAAGGTAGCGCCGACTTTCTATTCAAATACGGCCGACCTTGTCGACTACCTCCATAAATACGACCTGCCATCTGAGCTGGAATACCACGACCCTACCAAACCAGAAGAACATCTTGAGTGCGGACTACATTACTAAATTCTTAACTGAGTTACGCAGCTCACTGTTACCTCTCCTCTATACAAAACATGCCTAACTTAATTCACTGCGATTTTCAGCGCTCTCTCTGTGTTCCAGGTTGCAATTAAATCCCGCCTCTGGATTAAGGAACCTCTTGATCAAGTCCAGATTCGCGTAAAGCAATCACTTTGCTGATTTCGTCATATCCATGTGGGCTCAACTAATATGTCATTATCAGAAGGCATGTTTACTTATCCTGTGGTCACCAGCTCTGCGTATAATACGATCCGCTTAACAAATCGAAATCACATGGATAACTGTGCCCGTAATGCGCAATGATCCATGGCACCCACGATAATCATCGTTTGTTCATAATCAATCAGGAGAAATCATAAATGTCCCCATCATTAGAGGGTAAAGTCACACTCATCACCGGAGCTGCTTCCGGCATAGGCGCGGCCACCGCAGAAATATTTGCCGAAAGAGGCGCCCGAGTCGTGGTATCAGATATTGCCGAAGAAGGGGGACGGGAAACTGTCGAGCGTATTCGCAGTGCTGGCGGAGAGGCTATGTTTCGTCGCTGTAACGTTGCAGATCCGGAGCAAGTGCAACAATTAATTAACGCCACTGTCGGCACCTACGGACATTTAGACGCTGCCTTTAATAACGCTGGCGTGGAAGGGGAAGCTGCCACCACTCCCAATTGTTCAATTGAAAATTTTGACCTGAATATCGACGTAAACCTGAGAGGCGTATTTCTATGCATGAAATACCAGATCGAGCAATTTCTCAAGCAGGCTAGCAGCGGTGTCATCGTCAATACGGCTTCAGTAGCCGGCCTGGTCGGCGCCAAAGGCGTACCCGCTTATGTTGCAGCCAAACACGGCGTGGTTGGCCTGACCAAAACAGCAGCCATTGAATTCGCCAAAAAGAAAATTCGTGTCAATGCAGTATGTCCTGGTGGTATCCGCACACAAATGCTGGAGCGCTTGATTGACGAAAAGCCCTGGGTAGAAAAACAAATGTTAAAGCTGCAACCCATTGGTCGCCTCGGTGACCCGAAGGAAGTTGGCCGTGTCGTCGCCTTTCTATGTTCCGACGACGCTTCTTTTGTTACTGGTCACGCCATGCCGGTAGATGGTGGCTGTGTAGCGATTTAGTAAATATCCTAAATTAAGCTTGTTCATGCCACTGTCAATTTCATGTCGCAGTAAATATAGATGCTATTATCCCCTGGTAACTGTATACACATAAAAAGGTGAAGAATATGGATTATGTAGCTTTTGTTACCTTACTTTTGGTGACCCAATATCTGTACTTTATGGCAATGGTCGGCAAAGCACGGGGCGACGCTGATATAACACCACCAGCTGTCACCGGCGACGAAACCTTTGAGCGTAATCTACGCGTTCAATTAAATACCCTGGAACAGCTCATGGTCACCTTACCGGCCATGTGGGTATGTGCACACTATTTTGGCACAGCCTTTGCTGGCACCATGGGCTTGACATTCTTTGCCGGCCGAGTTGTTTACCGATCAGCTTATCTGACCGACCCCACCACTCGGGGCAAAGGTATGATGATCGGATTCCTTGCCAATGTTGCCTTGCTGATTGCCGCGCTGTTGGGCGTTCTTGGCGAATTGTTTTAATCCCCACCAACTCCTCCCATAAGAGTAAGAACAGAAGTGGCAACAAACCCTCTTTAATATTAGCCAGGTAATCTAACGATGAAACAAGCTTTACTATTGCTGACAATATCCATGCTAGCTAGCAGCCTTTGGGCAACGAGTTCTTCACCGGCAGACGCAGTTGTCTATATTATCTCGCCACAAAACGGCGAGACAGTACAGAGCCCGGTGACGATTAAATTTGGATTGAAAGGTATGGGCGTAGCACCGGCTGGCGTGGACAAACCGGACACGGGCCATCACCACTTACTGATCGACCTCGTCGCCGTCCCCACTATAGATGCGCCCATCGCTTCGGACGATCAGCATCGCCATTTTGGTGGTGGACAAACTGAAACTGAAGTTGAACTGAGCCCGGGCCAACATACGCTACAGCTTTTACTCGGTGATAAAAACCATATTCCTCATGACAAACCAGTGCTGTCAGAAAAAATTACTATCAACGTAAAGTAAGAACAGTAACTTTTATGCTCAAACACCAGCACTCTCCATGTTAGAATATTGAGGAAAGCTCCCACTTTAATTTTTTGAATTTGTTACAAAAGGATTAATACAATGCAATTATCTGCGCGACTTGTTGCTGTTTTATTCGCAACGGCAGCTTTGCTAAGCAGCTGTGCCAACACCGACAAGCTGTCGGAAGGCGGCGGCGAAATGGCACAAACCCCGGTAACAGAAAACCCCAGTGGTGAGACCTATCAGGGCAAATTTATCTGGCACGATCTGCTGTCAGAAGATCCTCTCTCCGCTGGAAAGTTTTACGAACAACTGTTTGGCTGGAAAATAAATTACCAGGGAGAATACGCTGTAGTACGTAATGGCGGCAAACTTATCGGCGGAATCCTCAAGATGCAGCCATCAGACGGGCCTGCCAGGAGAGGAATCTGGATACCCTCAGTATCCGTAGCCGATGTAGATGCAGCGGTGAGCCGGGTAAAAACCAATGGCGGAACGATATTGAAAGGCCCTGTTGATATGGACCGCCGCGGCCGGGCCGCCCTCATCAGAGATCCCCAGCGGGCGGATCTGGTATTACTTAACGCGAAGGGAGGCGACCCTGCCGATACCGACGCCGCAATTGGAGACTGGCTGTGGGATGAAATCTGGACTAACGACCCGGGTAGCGTAGAAGAATTCTATGTGGCCGTGCTTGGGTATGATGAGGTGGTTTCAGGAGATGGGTATGAAATACTCATGAATGAAGGAAAGTGGCGAGCAGGTATCCGCCACGTGCAGGATGGCAGCAAGGATAACAGACACATGCTCTGGGTTCCGGTCGTCCGGGTAGCTGATCCCGAAGCGACTGCACGACGCGTAAAGGAATTAGGTGGTATTGTATGGGTTACACCTGAAGATGCGCCGAGCAAAGGCGATACCGCTTTAATTGCCGATACTTCCGGCACCTTGCTATTAATACAACGATGGCCGCCACAAACTTCCACGGAGGAGATTTAATTATGAACCGACCCTTCCGGCTAATTGTGATTCTTCTAGCACTCTCCGGCACCCTGTTTCTGTCGGCCTGCAATAGCTCTGGCGGCGGATCTACTTCCGTTTATCATTATGAGGGTGTATATGGAGGCTACAGCTATCCGTACCCATACTATGGCTATGACGATGACGATGTTGAGGACTATATTGAACACCGAGAGGACCAAAGAGAGGACAGAAGGGATAGGGTAGAAGAGCGGCGGGAAAA
>QNFP01000321.1 GCA_003645535.1 Gammaproteobacteria bacterium
CAACCGGTAGTTGGGGGGCACCTCTGGGAGCCTTCCAACAATCAAACCAAAAGCGGACAACCTATTTGCTACAGAACCGGACATTTCTATTTGTTGCTAACAGAGGGTGTCCAAATGAAGGATTACGCAAGTGCGATTGCCAGGGCGGCTGCGGACGACAGCGCAAATGACTGGCGTTTAGAAACGCCCGGCATTGAAGGCTGGACAAGAACGGCGCGACCAGGGGATCCCAATAAGTATTTGATGATTTCGGCAGATGGTCACCTGAATGAAGATCGTAATTTTTTATACGACCGCCTTGATGAGAAATTTCGGTCAAGACTTCCCCACGTTATTACCGACGAAAAAGGTGGACGCTGGGCAGTCAGTGAGAGTGGGCGCAGAACAAAAATACGCAGTAATGTGCATCAGGGCATGGACGGACTGCGCGGCATTGCGCCCCAGGACCCAGAAGGACGACTCACAGTTCTGGCGGCAGATGGGGTTGATGCCGAGGTGACTTTTGCCAATCGTGGCCTGGCTATGTGGTATACCACGGACGTGGAATTCTCTTTAGCTCAATGCCGCGCCTACAACGATTATGTTCACGAAATCTACGGATCTCACTTTGACCGTATCAACGTCATGGCCGCCCTGTCCCCGGCAAACATCGACGCGACAATAAAGGACATCGACAACCTGGCAAAAAGAGGCTTTCTCGGCCTCACCATGCCGGTCAAACCGTATTTTGGCCCCCATGTGTCGGGGCAGCCAAACTACAACTCCCCCGAGTACGACCCATTGTGGGCGGCCATAGAAGAAACGGGCCTGCCCCTAACATTTCATATCTCCACGGGATCAGACCCGCGCCTTGCCACTGGCAACGGCGGCGCTGTTATCAATTATGTCGCCCATGCCCTGACACCAGCAGTGGAGCCAGTAGTAACGCTCTGTGCTTCCGGCGTCCTGGAACGCCATCCAGGAATTAAATTTGGGGTAATCGAAGCCGGGATTGGCTGGCTCGCGTGGGCCCTGGATGCCATGGATGAAGCTTATAAAAAACATCATATGTACGTACGCCCAAAATTACAGGGTCTGCCTAGCGATTATTTTAAAGCCCACGGCTTTGCTAGTTTCCAGGAAGACCGTGTCGGCATATTAACCGCGAAAGAATATGGCCTGCTGGACAACATTATGTGGGCAGATGACTACCCCCATCACGAAGGCAGCTGGCCCTACTCTGCTCAGGCGATAGAACGCACCATGGGCGATTTATCCGATGCAGAGCGAGAAAAAGTTCTTGGCGGGAATGCCCAACGCCTGTTTGGATTCGACTCGCTAAACTGTCGCTGAACGCTCTCTAAACAAAGGAAGTCATATGGAACTCGACCCACAGGCAAAAGCCATCGTTGACCGCGCCAATTCGAGCGACGCGCCATCGATTATGGACAGCACACCAGAGCAAGCCCGCAAAATGATGGATGCGGTGTTGACCATGTACGGCTGGGAAGGGCCAGAGATGGCCTCGGTCAAAGACATTCAAGTACCGAGGCAGGAAGGCGACATCACCTGCCGTGTTTTCATACCCAAAGGGGTGGCACAAAACGCTCCGGTGCTGGTCTATTTTCATGGTAGCGGCTGGGTTATTGGCGGTCTCGATAGTCACGAGAACGAAGCACGGCATTATGGCGATGGTGCGGGTTGTATTGTCGTCGTGCCCGACTATCGCCTGGCGCCCGAGAATAAATTCCCTGCCGCTGCTGAAGATTGTTATGCCGTATTGAATTGGGTTGCCGAACATGCCGACAAATTGGGTGGCAATCCGGACAATATCGCCATAGCGGGTGATAGCGCGGGGGGTAATTTGGCTGCTGCAGTTTCACAAATGGCACTGCGCCGTGGTGGCCCCTCGCTGGTTTATCAAATACTGGTTTACCCCGTTTGCGATACTCACCACCACTGGAATTCTTATCAACGTAATAGCGAAGGCTACTACCTGACCACCACTGCGATGGCCTGGTTTAGAGAGCAATATCTAAGCTCTGAGGAGGATAGGGAGGACTATCGCGCCTCACCGGTGATCGGCGATCAATTGTCGGGGCTGCCCCCAGCTTTGGTGATGACAGCTGGTTTTGATCCTTTATGTGATGAAGCGGAAGCTTATGCCGAGCGCCTGCGCGATGCCGGCGTTGAAGTCGAATACATCTGTTATGAAAACCAGATCCATGGTTTTGTGTCTTTTGCCGGTGTTATTGATGACGGCAAAGAGTTTATCGCTCGGGCCTGTAAGTCATTACGTGCCGCTTTTGGCTCTTGACTGCGCATAGGCCACGTTTGATGGCATGAAATTACAAGTAAGAAACCAGCAGAGGCAAAAACCCAGTTTTTATCAAAGCCCTGTAAGCTTATGCAGAACCGACTCCATGCAACACGCCCTCCGATGTCAGCGCATCTATCTCCTGCTCATCCATAGACAGCAAGTCTCCCAGAATAGCGCTATTGTGCTCACCCAAATATGGCGCTTCCAATGTCAATTCCTCAGGAAACTCTGAAAAACGCAATGGCATACCGGTAATTTCTATCTCCCCAAAGCTACGATCTTTCACTTTTCGTACAACGCGGCGTTCAACAAAATGGGGGTGCTTCATTGCTTCTGGGACACTCAGAACCGGCGCAATAGCAAATCTCCCCTCTTCGAATTTTTCAAGAATAACTTCTCGACTCGGTTGCGCCCGAAGCCAACCCTCAATGAAGTCAACGACTAGTTCCTGATTTTCCATGCGCGCATCATTGGTACTAAAGCGAGGATCCTCCGCATATTCCGGCCGGCCTAAAAAGCTGCACAAATCTGCCCACCGTGTGGGTAGGACAATGATGCAATAATATTCATCATCCCCTTTGCCTTTATATACACCGAGCGTACTTAGCACGAAGTGATGGTGACCTGATCGCTTGGGTATGAATTCGCCACCCGTACCACTATGCAGCTGAACAGCGGTGTCGTGCATATGAAAATAGGAGTCTATCAGGGAGATATCTATGTATTGGCCTTTACCGGTGCGCTCCCTATAAAGTAGAGCGGTATTAATTGCAGCCAATGCATGTACGCCGGTAGCCGTGTCACCGATTGCTAGCTGGGGAATAACTGGCGATCCGTCAGGGTAGCCAATATTATCGAGTACTCCAGCGTAGGCAGCACCAACAAAGTCATAACCAGGTTTATTGGAAAGTGGGCCAGTCTGACCAAAACCAGAAATGGAGCACATAACAATTTTTGGATTTATCTCTTTAACTCGCTCATAGGGAAAGCCCATACGGCCGATGACACCAGCTGCATAGTTTTCGATAAGCACATCACATTTAGTAATAAGTTTTTCGATAATCTCTCGCCCTTTTTCCGTCTTGGGATTTATACCGAGACTTTTTTTGCCACGATTCTGCTGTAAAAAGGCAGAAGTCATGCCATTTTTTTCGGTGGGTAGTACTCGAGTGACATCGCCCATAGGACCGAGTTCGACCTTAATCACCTCAGCGCCCATTTCGGCCATTAAACGCGTCGCGGTCGGACCAGCAACGACCTGAGTAAAATCAAGGACGCGGAAACCATCCATCATATGTTTTTCGTTCATTATTATATTTCTCCTGTATGATGCTTTTAATAAAAGCATCAAAAGTGTTGACATTCAAGCTTGTTTACGAAGAACATCGCGAGGAAGCACGATAGTCATAGCGCTTTATGTGTAGCAGGCGCAATAATCTGTCACACCGGTTTGAGCACAACATTGTATTCATAGGTTTCAGGGTCATCCTTGATTTTCATTGCGATCATTAAGCTACGGTCCTCTCTACTTTTTGTTCTTAGCAGCAGATCGCTGTCATTCAGTCTATTTCCCGGGAAATACATTTGTGTAACCAGTGCACGGTGCCCTTCGTCGGTTATTTTAAAATGAATGTGTGGAGGACGAATCCATGCCCCACCGGCGGGGTATTGACCGGGCATGATAGTCTTAAAATTAAATGTTCCTC
>QNFP01000322.1 GCA_003645535.1 Gammaproteobacteria bacterium
ACAAACAAACCCGCCGAGCTGAACACCGTGGCGGATATTAGTACCAGTGTCACGCCGGCAATCCGGGTTGTATTCATCGGATTACCCACAAAGTTCGCACTCAATAACAACTGTTTCATCGGGCTATTATAATCCCCGCCTACTGACAACGTACTGTCAGTAGTGATATATTAATTTACTCCTCGAACTTCCAGCCGCTTACCTTAACCATGCGCCGAACTGATCGATTATTCGAGATTATTCAAATACTCAGGAGTGAAAACCGGGTTATCACGGCGCATGAAATTGCCGCACAGCTGGAAGTATCGACGCGTACGATTTATCGGGATATCCAGACCTTGCAGTCGATGCGTACTCCAATCGAAGGCGAGGCTGGAATCGGTTACCTGATGCGCCAGGGTTACGATTTACCGGCACTTAATTTCAGTGCCGAGGAAATTGAAGCAATCGTCGTCGGCCTGAGCCTGGTGACACAAACCGGCGACAAGGGTTTACAGCGAGCCGCTCAGCAGGTATCGCACAAGATCGATGCGATTCGAGAGCGCATGGAAAGCCTGCAAGTTTCGGATCGCGGGGCTCTGGTGCCCACTGCAGTTGACCTCGACATGATTCGTCGTGCGATTCGTGAAGAGCAAAAACTTGATATCCACTATCGTGATGAAACCGAGCGGGATAGTTCAAGGCAGGTTCGCCCACTGGCGATAATCTACTATGTACACGCCATGTTGATGGTCGCCTGGTGTGAATTCAGAAATGACTTCCGCCACTTTCGTATCGACCGCATGCAGTCCTGTGCTGAAACCGGGAACTTCTTCATGGGCGAGGGAGATAACTTGCGTGCAAAGTGGAAATTACTGGAGGCGGATTGACCGGGATAGTCAGTATCAGATGTTACTGTCGTTGTAAGTTATACTTTCACCTGATCGATCGCTAGTGGCCAGCGAGTTTCGCCCTTTGATCGGGAATCGGCACTCGGAATTTATTCTTCTCTTTCAAAGCGAGCCGCAGTAATGCTAGCATTCAGCTTTCAATAGCAGTGTTTCCGGTAACTAATTTGGAGAATAATCCGTGATTAAAAATATAGTCCTTGCAATCGATGGCTCTACTCACGCCAGGAACGCCCAGGCAGTGGCCATAGATTTGGCCTCTAAATATGAAGCCCGGCTAACCCTGGTTCATGTTCTGACCCACGATCATCCCTCCAAAGAATTTACGCGCATGGCTGAAGTGGAACTCCTCTCTGACTCCCAGCAACCGCGGGTAAACGACAAGGTGGATACCTACTCGATGGTTGCGCGTTTCGTTGGCGGCGCAAACGAAACTAAGGAGGCCAGGGTTATTGCTTTACTTGGAGAGCAGATAATAGATAAAGCATCCGCAAGCGCCCGCAAGGCCGGTGTGACAAATGTTGCTGCAGAAATTCTTACCGGCGATTATGCAAACAGTATTCTTGAAGTCGCCAAAAAAACGGATGCAGAAATAATTGTTATGGGAAGACGAGGGCTTAGTAATCTAAAAGGCTTCGTAACTGGCAGTGTTTCACACAAGGTTTCTCAACGCGCGGAATGTTCAGTTCTTACCGTAAAGTAAGGCCAGAGATTTGAGAGTCAGCTTTCTCAACAATGGATGCCGATGTATTTTAACCAGGCTTGCCTTATCTTAATTACTGCAGCTGCTTTTCCAGGGCCTGGCTTTGTGTATTCGCCGTATCTTCAATCAGCTGATTGACGTCATGCGCCTTCCTGACGGGGCTATTCTGTTCTTTCGAGACCGGATCCAGAAGGTTTTTATCCCCACCACCCGGATATCCCTTCAAAACCAATAGAGACACGATTACGAGCGAAGTCATTAAAATTATAAATCGCATGCCTGTGAGTGTAGCTCTAAATCAGACATTCAGGAGATTTAGAGCAGCTCCAGCGAACGGACTATAGGGTTAGCGGGGAACTGCCTTTAATTAGTTAATTTTTATACAGGCTTACGAGCTCGAATATGGCCCGGGCGTAGCTGGCCTTGTGCCGATACGATAGCCCTTGCCTTTGCCCGTGCCAACAAATCGTCCGCAGCTTCCTGTCCCATTGTGGCAACCATAGGGCTATAACCTGGACCACCCATTTGATCGATCAATTTTCGGGAAAAATCTGCAAACCATTCGTTTCTATCCAGTATAGCGGTATCCGAAAAACCTAGTTTACCAAGCAGAGAGCCTGTTTTTTCGTAAGCAGACGCTTAAATTGAAGTACCCAGGAACGACATACGACCAACTGCGGACACCCAACTAGAACCCTATCTATTCCAAACTTCTCTGGCAGTTAGTTCTTGCACAAACTTTTCCACATCATTTAACTATAGCGCCTCTCGTGTTGAGACGAACCAAATTTGTTACTATCGATTGCGAATTGTAGTGAGTAAATTTTCCGGCTACATAGATGTCACCACTGCCATCGGTTGTAATCGCTGCATCACTTAAATGGCCGTTACCGCCAATAAACGTGGGGAAGCTGCCGTTATAGTCAAACCCCTCGCCAATAACGAATCCTGTATCGATTGACCCATCGTCATTTACGCGTATGACATCCTCGTTATTGGTATTAGCGGCATGAGCATAGACGTCACCACTGCCATCAATGGCGGGAAGGATGAATTTTCCTCTCTGGAATTGATAAACACTGGAATTTACAACAAACCCGGTATCGCGCGTCCCATCGCTATTTAGACGGACGATGCCAAAATTTCCCACTACGTAAATATCATCACTTCCGTCAGTAGCCATTGCGCTTTCAAACACCGGACCGTTAAGCCCGGAGGCGCCGGCGTCAAAACCTGTGTCTATCGATCCATCGTCATTTAATCGAGCAAAGAAGGGGGCAACACTTCTCGAAACATAGATGTCACCACTGCCGTTGGCAGCCGGGGTAATGCTGTTATGTCCCGCTTTGATAACGGGATTAAAATTGACATCACGCGAGCCATTGGCGTTCAAGCGAATCGGCCCATCGATATAGACATCACCACTCCCATCGGTAGCGGGGGCAATTGTTTTAACCTCACGTTCGACTTCTGTGCCAGCGTCGAAATTTTTATCGAGGCTACCATTCAGGTTAAGACGAGCGATACCAACAATAGTTGAATCGATGTAAAATCTACCTCCGATGTAGACATCGCCGCTCCCATCCCTGGCTGGCTCAATAATCTGAGGGGAAAGAAAATCTGAATCTGAATCAAATCCTCCGTCAAGCGAACCTTTATTGTTCAAACGGGCAGCATATTTGACAGTGTTTTTCTTATAGGCTGTAAATTCACCCACGGCATATAGATCGTCGCTGCTATCCAGGGCCGGAGCGATAGAATGAACATCCCAATTGAATCCTTTCGTGCTGAGCCGACATACTTTCCCAGTCCAAAACCAGTCTTCTCCTCCTTCCTCGTCAGGACAGTCGACCTCGACACCGCCCTCGCTACCACAAGCCGCAAGAAAGAAGATGCAAAGAAAAGGTAAAATATTACCACTCAGTCCTGGTTTCATCTTTTCAGCCCGAAATGATTTTTCACAACCGTAACCGCTGAGTTTCGTTTTACAACTGTTGATCAACAAGCACTGTATATCTCCACCCAAAGGGCAGCATGCTGATACCTTTCTTACTAATTGTATATTTAGGATTTTTTCAAAGGGCCTGGCTTTGAGAAATGAGTAATCATCGAAGGATTGGTTGAGTGTCAGAACTGGGTTGTGGATCGGCCGTTGGCAATGGAGTTTTCAGGGCCTGCTTTCCCGATAGCCGACACTCAAAATTGAGGCGTGAGCGACTACATACGGCCGAGGCTAATGGAATGGTCACCCAGATAATTATGAAGAGCAGCCGTTAACTGGTCTTGCCCCGATTCAGTGGATACAAAATTAGCGGCCCGATTTATTTTTCCAATTCCCCCATGGATCGATGTCTCCCTCATCAGAGCGACTTGCTGATTCCGGCAACTCATGATCATCCTTCTCACTATGAATA
>QNFP01000323.1 GCA_003645535.1 Gammaproteobacteria bacterium
AGCTTCATGCATTTTGATTTAGGATTCTTTGATAAAAGATGAGGGCTGGATAGAACCGGCCTCCAATCCGTTCGCCCCGAACAAAGTGTTAACTATGTGTCCGGTATAGACCCTAATAAATTAGCAGCGGGGGCAGGATTTGAACCTACGGCCTTCGGCCCATGAATTGACAAGCGAGGCCGATGAGCGCAGCTCGTCGGGCTCATATCCAGAAGCAATAAAAAAGGCGCCTTGCTAGGCGCCTTAGATAAGTTGGTAGCGGGGGTAGGATTTGAACCTACGACCTTCGGGTTATGAGCCCGACGAGCTGCCAGACTGCTCCACCCCGCACCGACAGGCTGCGCAGTCTACCCGGTTACCCCAGACCCCGCAACATGATTCGGGTCGGACCTCGGTAACCGGCTAATTTTGTTGAAATAAATCGGCTGAAAATACCTTTTTCCATGCCTAAACTGTGTATTTCATGTATGTTTTTGCGTATTAATGGCATAAGCACAGACTCCGCACATCCTGCGGAGCATAGTCTGGAGTGTTAATGAGTAATTTCTCGGATGGCTAAGTTCCTCGTGGCAGTCCTTTTGTTTTCAATTGCAGCGGCTGCCTATGCAGCAGGCAAAGGCCAGCCCGCCGATCCCATTGCACCGGTCATTCTCGGTGTCACAGGAATATTGTTTTTTGCCGTGCTGGGCCGATTCGGTGCCCGCACATTAGGTCAGCCGTCCGTACTCGGTGAACTGCTGATGGGCGTAATCCTGGGCAACCTTGGCTACCTCTTTGCCGTGGACTTTCTGCTGGTACTGCGCGAAGGACCGGCTATTTTTGACATGGTTGACCTGACACTGTCGGGAGCGCCGCTTGAACAGGCCGCTGACGAAGCACTGGGACATAAAAATGCACTGATTATTCTCAGCATTCTGCAAGGCCCAGGCGGTGCGGAACTGACCCAGGTAGCGCATGCGGTCGATGTATTTTCCCGTTACGGCGTCATATTCCTGCTGTTTCTGGTTGGGCTTGAAACCAGCATCAAGGAAATGCGCGAAGTTGGTGTTGAATCACTCAGGGTGGCGGTTCTGGGAGTTGTGCTGCCCTTCGCATTTGGCTTTATGGCAGCACGCCTGCTCATGCCGGAATTATCTGTCAATGTTGATTTGTTTGTTGCTGCCACACTCGGCGCAACCAGTATCGGCATTACTGCAAGGGTACTTAAGGATCTCGGCAAGGCACGTTCCCATGAGGCGCATATCATTTTGGGTGCAGCAGTTATCGATGATGTGCTTGGCCTGATCATGCTGGCCATCGTATCCGGCATTATTATTTCAGGAGGCTTTGAACCATTTAATGCGATCAAGACCGTTACGCTGGCTTCCGTATTTCTGCTAACAGCGTTCATTGCCGGCCCGCGTTTTCTGCGCGTAACCATCAACGTGGTCGATCGCCTCGATATTGTCGAGGCAAAAATGTTCATCTCATTTCTATTTGTCATGGCTCTTGCATGGTTTGCCAACCTGGTTGGGTTAGCAACTATTATCGGCGCATTCGCGGCCGGCGTTATTTTGCATGATGGTTATTTTCATCAGTGGGGAGATATAAAAGAACATCAATTCACTATTCGTGATTTGATTTCACCACTGGAAGTCATTCTGGTCCCGATCTTCTTCGTGTTAATGGGAATCCAGGTCAAGCTGGAAACCTTTTTTAACTGGCATGTCATCTTTATGGGATGCGGCCTGATTATTGCAGCCATGATCGGTAAATTATTAAGTGGCCTGGGTGCGGCGCGAGGTACCAGCCGTTGGGCCGTTGGCATGGGAATGGTGCCTCGTGGCGAGGTGGGGCTTATTTTTGCATCGATCGGTAAAAGCCTTCACGTGCTGAGTGATGCGCTGTTCTCAGCGCTGGTACTGATGATCATAGTCACCACGTTAGTGACGCCGCCGTTACTTAAAATTACCTTGAAAAAAGTGCCCCGCCAGAACTAGCGGGGCGCATTGAGCTCACACACATCTTTCATAAGGTTAATTTTTAAAAACTTAACTCTTTAAATATTAGATTATTATTTAATCTATCTTCAAATGTTTCTGGGTACTCTACTAAACTGAATGTCGTGCCAGCTTCTCCATACACATACAAATGACACCCACCCCAACTCTCAGGAATTTCCCAAGAAATTTTTTACTGGCATCGTCACGAAAGCGCTTCCAATCACAACGAAGATCAAACTCATCTAACTCACCACTTACATCGTAAAATGCTAATTTACGACGCAGTGGCTTATAACCCCAAGCATTCTTGCGTCCCGGGAACTCAGTAATTTCGCCACGGACCGACAAAGACACGCCACTCTGGATTTGCTCATGAAGCTCAGTGACGGCTGTTACAAGCTGCCTGTTCTCCTCCATCAAGTTTGGAAATTTTTTCATAACATCATAGGTTTCAAGGGCCGCTGAGTACTTTGATTGTGTTAATTCCAGCTGCAGGATTATGGGCAGCATTTTTTAAACAGACTTTCTTCAATAAAGTCACCAGTCTTGCCACCTGCACGATAGAGTGCATTCAACTGCACATGGTCATCACCTTTTCTCTGCGCGATGTACGCCTTGAGAAGCCACATAAGTGAGTACTCATATAGGTTCGAACTACCTTTTTCCATCTGCTCATCGATTAGCGCTGCAGCTTTATCTAAGTCTCCTTTCGCAATGCGGTATTTCATCTTTTTATGAAATCCAAGATAATTTTCCCGCACTCTCCTTTCCCCTTCAAATTTAAAGGTTAGCCTGGTTTTGGTGTCGCATTGCTCAACTTTTTTTCCATTTCTTGTAGCAGGTTCAAATTTCCACGCTGCCACTGCATTTAATGCCGATTCTTCAAATGCCAATATTCCACTTGAGTCATCTACAATGGGATCAGTTACCGTGCCATCCGGCTGCACCACATAGCTGACATCAACCCAGCCCTGGCTAGCCCCGTCATAATTGGTCCAGTCGCTATGTTAGGGTTTCTCGATACTGGAGGGACCGATGAAGGGCAAACGATTTACAGAAGAACAAATAATACGGATTTTACAAGAGGCAGATGCCGGGCTTTCGGTGGCAGATGTATGCCGCAAGCACAACTGCGCGGAGCAATCGTTTTATCGCTGGAAAAAGAAGTTCGGTGGTATGGAAGCCTCTGAGGCAAAGCGACTGCGGGAGCTTGAACGCGAGAACGGCGAACTGAAGAAGATTGTGGCGGAGCAGACGCTGGATATTCGGATGTTGAAGGATGTGAACTCAAAAAAGTGGTAAGCCTGCCAGAGCGCCGACGTTGCGTGACGTACTTGAAGACTGAGTACGCGATCAGCGAACGACGCGCCTGCCAGGCGATGCAGATGAACCGCTCGAGCTACCGATATGTTGGCGGCCAGGATCTTATGGATGACGCATATCGGCGTGTGGTGAACTTATCGGACCAGTATCGCTATTGGGGTTACCGCAAGATTTTCGATTTGATGAAGGGCGAAGGAGCATCAATCAGCCGCAAGCGAGTACGCTTGATTCGGCGCCGCGAGGGGCTGCAGGTAGTGAGGAAACGTCGCAAACGCAAGTTGCTGGGCATGACCACGCAGTGGGTGAACCAGGCGCATTATCCGAACCATGTTTGGAGCTACGATTTTGTTTTTGATCGCACGGAGGACGCTCGACAGTTGAAGTGCATGACCGTGGTTGATGAGTTTACGCGGCAGGGTTTTGAAATCACTGTTGGCCGCAGTCTGACGGCAAGCGATGTCATTCATATTCTCGACAAATTATTTGCCACGCACGGTCGGCCAGTCTGTATCAGAAGTGATAACGGACCTGAAATGGTCTCCAAGGCAGTGCAGAAATGGTTGAAGAAAATGCACGTGGATACGCACTATATTGACCCTGGCAGTCCGTGGCAAAACGCCTACTGTGAGAGTTTCAATTCTATTTTTCGCACGACCTGCCTGGACCGTTGGTTATTCGGGTCAATGACCGAAGCTC
>QNFP01000324.1 GCA_003645535.1 Gammaproteobacteria bacterium
AAAAGCATCACTTTCAGTATTGGTCACCGCACCTTCGATTTTATCAATGGTCTCTGAAAAGTACTGAAAGCACAACGCAGTAAGGGGCACATCGACAGTAATCATCTCGGAGATCGATTTGCCCATATCGGTAGTATCAAGCAACGCAAATTCCTGGCCATATTGTTCTACAAGAGAGGCGAATTTAGACATGATTGCCATTCTGTCCCGCGGCGCCTTCCGTGACCAAATGCCAGTTTTATAAGCCTGCAGGGCCGATGCCACTGCGCGATCCACATCCGCCTCGGTTCCCCGCGCCATTTCAGCAATAACTTCCCCGGTAGCCGGGTTGACGGTTTCAAAGCTCTGGCCTTTCATCGGGGCGACAAATTCACCACCGATAAACAATCTTGTTTCAGGTTTCAACGCGGCGGCGCGAGTCTGCCACTCCTCTTTTGTGACGTTTTGCGCTTCTGAAATATGCATACGAATTAGCCTCTCTATTTATTGATTAATATCGGTAGGTTACATTGAGTTAATTTTCTTTTTTCATAGACCGCAGTGCGATATAGGTAAATACCAGGGTAAGACCGCCCCATATGCGGTTAAATCGACCAGATTGCCCACCGCCAGTATCATTCCGAGCCGCGCTATACCATAGGAAGACGCAAAGGCAGACAACAACATGTCCCAATCACCTAGCATGGCCTTACTCAGCACTCCCCGAGACCTTAATTTATCACCAGGGTAAACTGAGTTTCCCAAAGCCACTCCTTATTCTAAATATACCGATACTTATTCCTTATCGGCTCTCAATCAAGACATATTTTCGATTCGAGCTTTAAGTAAGCGCTGTCCTACATTAGATATAATAACCACAGCAATTTACAAGCCAAAAAAGCTAAAGTCATTTAGTATCAATCAGTTATATCAGCGCGCTTGAAGTAATGAAGAACCCTCTCGGCACAGTGATGCACAAATGCATCACCTAGTATTTCTGTCACTTTCATCCTCTCTAATAAGATAGTAAGCCCCAAGTATCGGCAAAAAGGTGACCAGCACCACGACCATTGCAACCACATTAGTAACGGGCCGCTGCCGAGGACGAACCAATTCTTCTAACATCCAGATTGGCAGCGTGGTTTGTTGACCGGACGTAAAAGTAGTGACAATCACTTCATCGAAGGAAAGAGCAAAAGCAAGCATGCCTCCGGCAACCAGAGCCGTGGCAATATTAGGAAGAATCACATATCGCAATGTCTGAAAACTGTTCGCCCCTAGATCCATCGAAGCCTCAATGAGGGAACCATGGGTGCGCCTGAATCGTGCAATGGCATTATTATAAACGACCACAACACAGAAGGTTGCATGTCCAAGGATAATGGTCCAGAAAGAGAAGGGTATTTCTGCCAGACTAAAAGCCGAGCGCAACGCGATACCAGTAACAATACCTGGCAGCGCAATGGGTAGTATCACCAGCAGCGAAATGACCTCGCGCCCAAAAAATCGAGAACGCGATATTGCAGCCGCACATAAAGCCCCCAATAATACCCCTATTATTGCAGCAATCGATGCGACTTTAAGAGATAGTCCTAAAGCTTCCCATACGTCTTGCCGCCCCCAGGTTACGGCTAACCATTTAAACGTCAAGCCGGGGGGCGGAAACTGATAACTTTTCTCTTCAGTAGTAAACGCATATAAGAATATCAGCAATACTGGCAGGTGCAGGAATAACAAACCTGCAAGAACGCTGAACTTCAGACCAATGGAAGCCCCTGTCTTTGCACTAGATTGCATCAAAAGCGCCCGCCCGCTTAGCCAGCCATAGATAACATCCCATAATAAAAATAGGCACCACAGAAAAAGCAGCCGCCAGTGGGATATTACCCGCTGTGCCCTGATGAAGATAAACCGCCTGCCCTAAAAACAGCCGAGATGAGCCTACGATCTGCGGTATGATGTAGTCGCCAAGAGTGAGCGAAAACGTAAATATTGACCCCGCTATTACTCCCGGCATCGCTAACGGGAAAATAACCCGAAAAAATGTCTGCCTGGGAGTTGCACCCAGATCATAGGACGCCTCAATTACATTCGACGGTACGCGCTCCAACGCGGCTTGAATGGGAAGAATCATGAAGGGCAACCAAACATACAGGAACACCAGGCAGGTGCCGATATAGCTTACCGACAACGAATTACCACCTATCACGGGCACAGCCAATAGAAACTCCAGCACACTCGTCAAATGCATTTTGATGAAGATCCAATTGATAATTCCCTCTTTAGCAAGAATAAGCTTCCAAGCATAAACCTTAACAAGATAACTCGACCAAAGTGGCATCATTACCGCAATGTAGAAAAAAGCTTTCCACTTTCCTCTTGCGTAACGTGTTGCGTAGTAGGCTATGGGAAATGCAATAACCACTGCAGCAACGGTCACAACCGTCGCCATAGTCACAGTCCTGATAATAATATCCAGATTTGACGGACGCAGCAGCTCTAGATAAGTTTTCAGCGTAAATTCGTACTGAATTACTCCGGTAAATTCATCAATCGAGAAAAAACTCTGAACCAGCAATGCGAGCAAAGAGCCGACATAGACAACCCCCAACCAGAGTACCGGCAACGCAAGCATTATCAACAGTAGTATCCTGGGCCGACGCCAGAACAAGTCAGAGAGCCAATTAAGAACTGGGTTGCTTCTCAATGAAAGCAAAGTACTCACGTCAATTCATCTTCCATCAAATGAAAATCAGAGCCTGACCACGACAAGCCTACAGTCTCACCTTCTACTGGCAGCAGACATCCGGCGGGAATCAGCACGCGCAGACGCTGCCCCTGAGCATCTACGGTAATCCGATACGACGAACCTAGGTATATATTTGAAAGAATTGTACCAGTGACTTGTGCACTCTCATCCGTGGCGCCCACCAATGAAATAGCTTCCGAGCGCAGGCTGGCCCACCGCTTTCGTCCTGTTAGAAAATCAACAAACTCTGGTGACAGTACATTTGAGGAGCCAACAAAACTTGCTATAAAAGGCGACTGAGGATACTTATATAAATTTTCTGGGGTTCCCAGCTGAGCTATTTTTCCTTCACTAAATACCGCCACGCGGTCTGCCATTGACATAGCCTCGCCTTGGTCGTGTGTAACCAAAATAAAGGTAATACCCAACTCACGATGCAAGTCCTTTAATTCTTCTTGCATTTGCTCGCGTAGCTTTAAGTCCAGCGCGCCCAAAGGTTCGTCAAGTAATAATATTTCTGGTTTGTTCACTAGGGCCCGTGCCAGCGCCACCCTTTGCCGCTGCCCGCCAGATAGCTGATTTGGTTTACGCCTTCCATACCCTGACAGCCGCACCATATCCAAAGCTTGATCAACTGCCTTTACCCTATCCGGTTTCGACACTCCTTTTATTAACAGGCCATAAGCAACGTTTTCAGAAACATTCATATGTGGAAATAAAGCATAATCCTGAAAAACAATATTTACTTTACGACGGTATGGAGGAATGAGCGCAACGTCCTCACCTAATATTTTAATGCGGCCTGAAGTGGGCTTTTGAAAACCCGCTATCAACCTGAGGCAGGTTGACTTACCCGAGCCAGACGGGCCAAGCATGGCGAAAAACTCACCTTTTTTAACCTCGAAGCTGACATTACCTACAGCCCGAATCTCACCGAAATGGCAGGACAAGTTTTCAAAACCAACAGCGCTTTCCACTTCTATATACCTATTATATTTACCTACCACCTTTTACAGCAATGTAATCAGAGTCCCAACGATAATAGGGAATGCACTGTTTTTGTGTAGCACAAGTAGAGGCAGGAGTGCGCCAGAAGTGAACTTTATCAAACTGTTCAAAGCCATTATTTTTACAGCCGTCTTCGCCCAATAACGGATTGCCATTACAAGCTTCAGGCACAACAGGATTACCACCAAACCAGGCAGCAAGATCACCTTGCACCTTCTTCGACAGCGAATGCTCCATCCACTTATAACTGCAG
>QNFP01000325.1 GCA_003645535.1 Gammaproteobacteria bacterium
CTCCATATACCCCACAGCCAGTTTATCAGGGCAAAAAACCTTGTTAAAAAGGAATTAGCGAACTAAGCAGGCATTACCCTAAATTAATGCCCCCAAATATTGCCCTTAAGTAATAACATCAGGCACTGTCATGAGGTGATGGCGTTACTAAACATTTATTGCCAAATATTCGTTATCAAACATTTGTTATGGGAAACTACTGAATACTAACTTCATTTTCGAGATAGCGAATTAAGTCGATAAACTCCGCTTCACATTTAGGGTTTATTTCTACCAGTAACTTATGGGCCTCCAACACATCCGCACGTGTACGTTCCTCGTCCTGACAGCAGCCTAGCTCTCGCAAACTCAACTCGGCATTAACGTTTTTTGGAATGATCTCGAACAATTCATCGAGCGCCATTACTTCAAGAGTTTTGAGGATACTTCGGTCAGAACAAAAAAGCCTGGGTACGATGCCGTATACGCGCTTGCTATGCAAAGCCAGTTTTGCCAGCAAACCGAGGGTCGTACTGTCCAGGCCTTCTGCGTCAAGCAGATCCACCAGCACAGCTTGTACGCTTTGTTGTTTAAAGATGGTGTTGATGTACTGGTTTAGTGAAGCGCAGAGAGTGACCCGCACATCTCCAGTCATTTTAATCAGGTAGTTACCGTCGCACTGCCCGACGAGTATTTTCCCCTTATCCACGGCCCGGATTCCTGACGATAGTCAGTACTGAGACATCATCTGGCGCATCGCTGATACTGCCAATTTTTAGTGCCGCGCAGATGCCGTTATGTGTCATTTCGGCATGCTCACAGGCTTCCAGGAAAACCTGCTCTTTAGCAGCGATAGAGTCACCTTCCAGATAATCGAGCAGACCATCGGAAGCGATGACCAGTGAAAAATTCTTCGGCAGTGCGATTTCTTCTACGGCCCAGTTAGCATCTTCATAGAGCCCTATCGGCTTACCCTTGCCAGTCAAAAATTCAGCTCCCGTCTCGGCAACCATAATGGGCATGGGCAATTGAGCACCAGTAACGTAGCGCAATACATCACGCTGAGTATCGATTGACCCGGCAAACATGGTCAGATGTTTATCTATATTCATGGCCAGGATTTGACGATTTATGTGTTCGAGCAGCCCCTGCGGTGCATGCAGTAGCGGCTCTACATCATCTTCATATATATGCCTTCTGGATATTTGCCGCATCAGAAAACTCAGCATCACGGTCACGAAAGCTGATGATGCACCATGACCCGAAACATCGGCAAACCAGAAAATAATAAAACGATCAAACAGCACAGAGTAACCGACAAAATCGCCACTCAGATAAAGCGACGGCACTATTTTATGCTCGATTTCATAACCGGCATGAATCAGGGGTTCCCGCGGCAATATATTAAGTTGTACTTCGCGACCAGCCTGCTGATCCATTTTCAGTGTGTTGAGACTATCCTTTAGATCCTGGTTTGCATGCTCCAGTTGCGCCCGGTAATCCATGTTCTCCCGATATAAATCCTTGAATGACCCCACTCTTGTGATTACATCTAACATTTCGTCACTATCAAACGGTTCAATCAGCACATCAACAGCACCGCGCCGATAACTGTCAGCAACATCTTTTACGGTAGGGTTGGTCAGGATGGGAATAACGGCCAGACCGGAGTCGCGGCATCGCTGGGCGAAATGTTCTTCGATATTATCAATGTGCTCCCCAGCCTCGACATCGATAAACATAAGGACAGGCAAAAATTGGGGGATATGTTCTAACGCTTCGTCGCGGGTATTAACTCGGCATATTTGCCAGCCCGCCACCTGGAGGAGTTCCAGCCATGAAGAATAGCGACTGGAATCGCGGGATATAACCAGAACACGCTTGTTTTCCTCCACCATACCTTACCCGATGGTTGGGATACCTCGCACCGAATACGGGGATTTACTCGTATTCGTCGTCACCAAAATCATCTTCAACCTGTCCATCCATAATAAGATATTCGCGCCGCTGCAAGTAGACGTCACGCACAAAACTATATTTATCGCCGCTAATTAACTCTTCGGCCTTCAGCAAATCTGCCCGCTCAGAAATAATTTGAATCGCGTATATCTGGTTTCTCGTCGGCACGTGATCGATCTGCCCGATGGGATCTAAAAAAAGCGTCAATAACTGGCCGGGTGCATGTCTGTAACTGCTAGGCCCTATAAATGGCATAACCAGGTAAGAGCCCTGGGGAACACCCCAGACGCCAAAGGTTTGACCGAAGTCCTCTGGTTCGGATTTTTGCAAGCCCATGTGTTGAGCAACATCGAAGAACCCGATTAGCCCTACCGTGGTATTGACAACAAAACGTCCTGTATTGTTACCAGCCTGGCCAACTTTACCCTGCAGCACATTATTGACTACTTTCAAAATCTCGCCAACATTGGCAAACATTCTGATTACACCGCGCTCCACAGGGTCAGGCATAACCGCATGGTAGCCCCGCGCTATAGGTTTCAGAATCCACCGGTCAGCAGTATCGTTAAAAGTGAACATAGCCCGATTATAAGACTCCAGGGGATCATCCTGGCGTCCATCTTCGGCCGCGGCGAACATCGATACAACCAGCGCTCCCAAAAACACACCTTGTGCAAGCAAGCGCAGATAGCCCCTCATTGAATCATTCCTAATGCAACTACTGTTCTGGTATGGAGAACTATATTTTAGTCAAACCCTTGCCAGGATGGTAGTAATAAATCCACGGGGCAAAATATCGCACAGATTGGTGCTAAAGAGATTCTTGCCTGCCTGGCTCCCGATCAGGGAATATCCAGGGAACCTCTGATCGAGACGTTTACACGAAAGTCCTTTCACTATCAGGCTGCATCACTTAAAGCGCCTACTACCTGACAGCACACAGAATAGAAAGATCCAGTAACTGGTTAAGGGTTTCTAAACCCGAAGCAATAATAAAATCGGTATCTGCATTACCTATTTCGTCTGCAATTTGCAGCAAAGCTTCGCGACCACTACAGCTACCCTTTTCCAGCAACTGTAAGAGCCGCATCGTGACCCCGTTACTTTCAAGAAACTTCACTTCTTCAGCACGATTTCGATAAACCACCAGATAGGTTGGCTCTTCTGGTGGCGAGTCCGGCTGATATTCGTGGCCAATTTTGTGCACGGGGTATTGATAACTCAGTCGCCAGGCCAGAGGCGAGACAAGCGGACGACCATCCAGTAAGTCTCCCTGCTCAAGATTATCTGTCGGAAAGGTTTCTGGTGACACATCAAGTGCCAGCTCCACCCACTCGTAATGAGCCAATTCAAGGGCAAAGGGCAATGGCGATAACATCGCCGGTTTTTGCTCGTTCAAAAAAGTTAGAAATTCCTGACTAATCTCCAGAAAATATGGCGTATGACATTCGTGATCAGCAATAAAATTGCGCACTAGTTTCTGCCAGTTTGGCGGGCTTATAATGCTGTGCAGAATTGGGAAACCACTGCTTAAAAAAGACTCTACATTGTTAAATATTAAGTCACGGTAGATTGCCAGGCGGCGATCTTCGATACCCGCAGGGGGCATATTTACCAGAGGATCTCTCATGTGCGCAGCCCACACTAACTGTGTGTCCTGAAAATCTTCTTTCTGGCTCAAACGAACCATGCTAAATCGGTTACGACACTCATACTAATTCTACTGATAATTTAATTCGGGCAACTTAATTCGGATAACTTAATTGACTGATAGCGGGGCGGGCTTCTCGGCGCAAGCCTGCTGCTCTTTAATCATATTAACTTCCCGTAACAGTTCACCAACCGGAGGAAAGTTAAAATCCCGCTCTAACAATGTAGGAAAACAGCCAAATAGTTCATAGGCTTTACTTAACAAAGTCCAAACTGGATCAATCACTTCGGATCCATGAGTATCAATGCGCAAATCCTCTGCCTCAACAAAATGTCCGGCCATATGTCCGTACGCAATTCTCTCTCCGGGGATAGATCTTAGAAATTC
>QNFP01000326.1 GCA_003645535.1 Gammaproteobacteria bacterium
CAAAAACAGGACTGAGCCGGGTTATATATTCATGCAACACGGTATACCCAAAACCCCGTGCAACGGGTTCACAAATCATCCCAACATGATTGATGTAGCCGGATTTTTTTAAACTCTCGAAATCTTTATCGAAATCTTTGTATAGATGTGGAAGTACCTCGGGGACAATTAGTTTTGCATCCGGATGATCGATAAAACCCAGATCTTCTAACTGGGAAAAACTTTTAAACTGTGCATCCCGCGGTAAGACCAGGCATAGTTTCTCGTTTGAAACAGACTCAACCGTTAAACTCGACGCAGCGGTTGAATGGGTGATGAACCCGATATCACTGTCACCGGTCCTTATGGTCTCCTCAACTTCTTCCGTGGGATTGAAGACGAAATGAATTTTTAAATCAGGCCACTGTTGCTGGATATCAAGCAACCAGGGATAAATCAGGGTGCCGACACCACCGGGGGATGATATGAAGCAGTCACCGTGATGCGGGCCTGTATCGTTGATATGCGACCTTACATACTTTTCACCCTCAAGTACCTGCGCGGCATATTCGAGGACGGTTTTGCCCTGTGGTGTTAGTTCAAAATGCCTGTCTTTGCGAACGATTAACTGCTGACCCAAATTATCTTCAAGCTTGCGGATATGCTGACTCACCCCAGGCTGGGTCATAGCCAACCTTTCAGCTGTCTCGGTGAAGTTTTTTGTCTCGGCCAGGGTGCTGAATGTCTTTAACCAGGTAAATTTAAGCATAACGTTTTATTATAAATAACCGAATAAACAATAATTAAATGTTTCGCAGAATAACAGATAAAATTGCCCTCTAGCAAACTTTGAGAATCCGGGGAATCGCTATGCAAAGCATCAATTTGAAACAAATTGGCATCGTTGTTGCCGTTATTTGCGGTACAGCCTTTATGCCAGGGTTAGTCGCGGGGGCGAACCCTCCACAAATGTTCATCGACCTGCCAGCCGGCATTAACACACCGGATGGTGCGGCACTGGCGCCCGATGGCAGTATTATTTTATCAATCCCGAATTTCAACAATGGCGCTTTATTAGAGCAAAAGGTTATCGATAAGCCGGCGCCGGAAAAGATGGTTATTATCGATAACAACAATAACCTGGAGACCTGGTATGTGTTTAGCGATGCAGACAAACACCGCGAAACCGGAAAGATTGGCCCGATGGATGCTGCCTTTGGACCAGACGGTAACCTCTACGTTGCCGATATGCAGATATTCTGGGGTGGCGATCATAAATCACGGTTGTTGAGAATCAACGTGGTAAATGGAAAAGCTATCAGCATGGACGTTGTCGTCGAGGGTTTCATTGTGGCTAATGGTATGGCATGGAAGGGCGATACGCTGTTCGTATCGGAAACCATTCTTGCCCATACACCCAAGCTTGAAGATGGAATGGAGAAGCCATCACTGCTCAGTGGTGTTTATGCGTTTACCCTCGCCGAGCTAACAGCCGGCCCCGTTCAGTTGATCCCTTATAACGAGTTTCACTCCGATCCACACCTCGTGTTGAGGCTGCATTCGAGTAACCGGGTGGGATTTGGCGCGGATGGGGTGACTGTTGACGCGTCAGGTAATTTATATACCAGCGTTATTGAAGACGGGGTTATTTACAAAACAACTTTTGACACTTCTGGCAAACCGGTTGAAACCCGCTTATTTGCCAAGAGTGAACTGATGAGATCGGCCGATGGAATAATCTGGCGGCAGGCGGACGAAAAAATCTACGTTGCCGATATGCTGCTCAATGCGGTTCATGCAGTCGATAACAACGGCAATGTCGAAACCCTGCATAAAAACGGCGATACCAATGGACAGAATGGGCTGCTGGACCAACCGGCTGAAGTCATTATTCGCGGCAATGAACTGATCATTGTCAACATGGATATGCCGTGGAATGATCCACAAGGACTGCTGGTCAATACAACAATAGACGAACCCTTTACACTCTCTGTCATCCACCTGGATTAATATTTTCAAGAGGAACAGGGTTATGGATAAAAATATATTTATTATCAATGCGCATCAACATTTTACAGAAGGCAGGCTCAACCAGTCCCTGGTAGAAAAGATGACCAGCCATTTTGCAGAAAAGGGTTACCAGGTAAAAACAACCTCCATGGAAGAAGCATACGATATTGAAGAAGAACTGGAAAAGCACCGATGGGCAGACGCTATCATCATTCAATCACCGGTCAACTGGATGGGATTCCCGTGGAGTTTCAAAAAATACATGGATGAAGTCTATACAGCAGGAACCTCCGGCGAACTTTGTAACGGTGACGGCAGGACCAGTAAAGATCCGAAAAGGAACTATGGTTCCGGTGGTGCATTAAAAGGAAAAAAATACATGCTCTCCCTGACCTTTAATGCACCCGTGGAAGCGTTTGACGCACTCGGCGAGTATTTATTCCAGGGTAAAAGCATCGACGATTTATTTTACCCGACACACATGAATTTCAGATTCTTCGGCATGCAGCCGATCAAAACATTTGCCTGTCATGACGTGATAAAGAATCCCGAAATCGAAAAGGATTTTATACGCCTTGAAAACCATTTGAACGACCAGTTTTAGCGAGCACATTGATAACTCCGGGAATTACTATGCAAATCTTGAGCCTGAAAAGTAACCCGTTGATACTGCCAGCATTGCTTGTTTCACTTTGCACACTTCTGCTACCCGTTGACTTGTCGGCACAGGAGGTCGACGGCAATAAAACCAAACCCGACAAAGAACTTGTAGAAGGAGCGGGCAAAGCGCTGGTTATCTATTTTTCGCGCACGGGTAATACGGAAATAATGGCCACCGAAATTGCCGCCCGATATCAAGCTGATCTGGTCAATATAACAGCGGAAAAATACAGCGACAGCGTCTGGGGCTCGATAAAAGCGAATAAGGATGCCTGGACTGAGCAACGTATTAGCGTCATAAATCCCGAGACAGTCGATATGACCGATTATCAGCTGGTTTTCCTGGGCTCTCCAATCTGGTGGTATCGGCCGGCCGTTCCACTGTGGACTTTCGTTGAGAAAAATAATTTCGCTGGAAAGCGTATTGTTTTGTTCAATACTTTCAACAGCAAATTTAAAGACGAACACATCGAGGAATTCAAACAATTGGTAACACAAAAAGGAGGAGAATTTGTTGATCACCTCAGTGTGCGGCGTGGACGGGTTTATAACCAGATCGATAGAGACGAATTGATCGAGCAGGTTCAACAGTTATTGATAACCAGGGGAAAAACCTGGAATTAAGTTAACTGTCACCAATCGCCACCTTGGGGTGAAGTGCCGGGGCAATCTCCATAGACAAGTGGAGATGTTAGCGGCTGGTCACATGGGCAATTTCCCGGATTTTTTATTGGCACTCCGCCGGCGGCACCGCACTGCTCAAATCATAGTTATCCGGCCCAAAAACCCGCTGTATTTGGCGCAGGGCCTCCTCGATTGAATTCCATACTGCATAGGCCCGTTCCGGGTCAAAGCTGGCCACGTTTTCATCCTCGCGACTATACCGCCAGGCATGTACCGGAATATCCAATGCACTGAAGGTATCCTTGACGGCATCGAGATTTTTCTGATTGTCATCGACCACCACGATAACGGCTGGCATTGCAGTGCCGGTCTTATGCAACAAGGCGTATAACATCTGACCCTTGTGCTGGCCGGCAGTCATGAACACACCATCTTCGTAACGGGAAAGGCGGCCATTTTCCACCGGCATGAAAGGCAGGATATCACCACCGGCAGGGCCAATGGCCGAGTGGCTGAAGCTGTAACCATTTCGGCGAAGTTCACGGAATGTCGGTAAGCGGTATTCCGGTCCTCGTGAGGTCAGCGCGATCACCGGGACGCCATTTTCCTGGATGGTTTTCACCTGTTGAGCAGCATCATGCTGGGTTAGCCGCATGGCGCTGGCAAAAAATAGCGCACCCTGGACCGC
>QNFP01000327.1 GCA_003645535.1 Gammaproteobacteria bacterium
CTCATTGCTGTCATCCGCGGCATCCAGGATCTCATTGAAAAACGTTGTTACTCCCGGGCAAATAACGGTTTGGGCTAACAGCCGCATTCCGATATCCCGTGAAATTACAACCTCATCAATTCCCAGGTTTTCCAAAAAAGATCGATTGCGATGATGGTTCAGCTCAGCGACAACGGAGGGACCCTCCCCTTGATTCCTTGATTTCCTGGTATCCTCCAAGCGGTTGCGGACCGCCAGGGCCGTGCGAACCACCACTCCATCACAATCTTCGGGTTCCATGCAGCCATTGGGGCTCACAATGATGACGGAATCGGCCAACTCCGTCCGGGCCTCTTTCAAGCCCGATTCCTCCCAGGGATCCATCTTTACCACCAGACAATCGTGCGCCAGTTGTTCCGCCTCGGGAATGTCTTCCCTGGTCAAGATGACGATCTTACGTTTACGGCGATCCTTCGGCACATCATCGGAGCGCAACATTTCCACCAATCGCAGCCCGCGAGGATTCCAATTGCAGATCACCACATGTCCTGAAACGTTTTCCAATTGCTTATCCTTCCCTCTGGCCATCACCTTGTTGAAGATGTATGTCAGGATGCGTACACCGACGTAAGTCGCAAATGCAAAAGACACAATCTGGGCGGTAATGGGCAGGTATCGGGCAAAAGCCGACGCCGGATACAATTCGCCCGGGTACCCCGATACGATGAAAATCAATAGCCACCCAAGCGTCCTGAAAAACCCCATAAAAACGAACTCAGTCCCGGCTCCCGCTCGTCCACTCATCAATGCATAAGTCTCGAAGTACTTGACGCCAATGGCCACCAGAACAATCCAAGTCAGCGTTCCCAGCAGCAAATGGCCATCCCGGAAGTTTTCACGTGTGGAAGCATGAAGGCGGTGACGTTTTTCAAACCCCGGGTACCATTGAGGCATCAGGGCCCAGGCAATCCAGATCAAAGCCATAACCAGGACGGCAAACAACGAACTCAGGAAGGGGCGGGCACCGAGGGTCTCTCCTGCAAGGGACGGATGGGGTGGCAGGGGGAGATTTTCCATAGCCGTGCCCACCAGGGCGGACTGTTCCAGGACATATTGGGATTCCGGGAAATACTGTTCCAATATTTTTGGGTCACGAATGGCGCGGAGGATTGCTTCGGCGATTGGGTGCGGGAGCTTTCGTGAGGCTAGCAGCACCGCAGGCACTGAAATGGTTTCAATTTCTTTATCCAGACCATAAAGCGAGTCGGGAATTGTTGTTGAGCGATACAGGCCTAAACCCAAGCTGAAGTCGGTGCGACGAACGGGCAGGATGTCGCACTCTCCGCCCCGTTCGAGCAGATCCAGGACAGTCCAATTGGGGGTGGTGTTGACTTCGAAAAAGCCGTCGATTTCGCCTGCCAGGTAGCGCTCCAAGGCCTCGCCGTCATGAACTTCCAGCCAAGGCGGCCGCTGTGTTTGACGGAATGAAGTGTAAGTTGCGTAGGTGCCGCTTTTCAGGGGACCGACATGCATTGTGTCGATGTCGGCGAAACTTCGTACTCCCGGCCGGACGATGAAATAGAACTGTTCGCTGAAGAGGCGGCCGAGACAGGTGATGTCAAAATTGTTTTGCCGGGAAAGGGTGAAGAAGTCGTTGTCGGCGCCGGTGTAGTAATAGTGGGCAACGTCTTCCTGGGCCAGGGCCAGGCCTACCGATGGGTCGACCAGGAGGCGTTCTATGTTGTCCAGGGAGCCTGAGGTTGGGAGGGCCTGGAAGGAATAGCCTTCTGGGAATTCAGAGTGGAGGTAGGCGGCTAGTTCCTTGGCGAAAGTGTGGTAGAGGGTGCCTTCCTCGGCGGAAGCGATTCGGATGCTTCCCTGAGCGAGAGATGGGTCAACATGAAAACAAAAGAAAAGGACGAGTAAGATAGCCGTTCTTGATATTAATCCCCGAAAAAACCTTGGCATGTTCCCCCCTAGAACTTCCAAATAGATTCAACGAAATACACACCCCTCCACTGCTTGCCATTATGAATGATGGTCATCAGGTTGTCAAATGTGGTGTGTTTCCCCTCCGTATCAACTTTGAAGGTTTTCCAACTTTACCAAATATTTCGGGGTAACATTCACAGAAGCGGGGAAGGCCAAAATAGTAGCCGTGATTGCTCTTCCCTAAATAAGGATTCAATTTAATTCGGTTTAAATGCAGTTAAACATCATCTTGAGTAAACCCCCACCGAGCCAACGTAGTCTGATCTAAACCCATGATGTCCATACAGCACCAGCTAGGACAATAGTGGATATCAGCAAAACCGGTGATATGGGGTTTTTGTTCCTAACGGATTGAATGACGGAAGATATTAGGCCAATTAAAATTGCCTTATCCAAGGACAGCGTGCCGACGACCATGGCCGCCATCAAAAACATACTTATCTTTTCTTGAACTCCTGCAGTCATTAGCGGGGTTTTAGTCGAATTAATTATTAAGAAGCCAATATACACCAATACTCCCGCAGCGACATTTACTGGAATCAAAGAGAGCCATTTTGAGAACGGCAACACAGCTAACATCAATATTCCACACACCACACTTGATAAACCCGTTCTTGCGCCCTGGCGTATTCCAACATGACTTTCTACATAAATTGTAACATTTGAGGTTCCCATCAATGCCCCGCCCGTGGTGGCAATTCCATCAACGTATAATGCCCTCTTAAGAGCCCGGGTGTCCCCATCCGTGATCTCAAGTTTTGTCCCCTTGGTCATGGACACTACTTTTGCAATGCTTCCAAAAAAATCAATAACGAATAAGGTAAGTAATGCAGAAATTGCTGACCCGTTAGACAATACATTCAGTTTGGGCATAAATTTAATACTAGAGACAATACTCCCTGATGGAGAAGGCGAGTTAGAAACATCAAGCCAGCCCGCCAAATGCGAAACAATAAAAGTAATAATCACCGACAATAATATTCCACCCCGGATTTTCAGAACTCCATCAAATAGATAAACTGCAGAAACACTCAAAACAAATATCCAGAACGCCGGGCCTTCCAATACCCCAATACCTGAACAAATTAGGTGTTCATTATAAATGAGCACCCCGCCAATCTTTAAGCCAACAACTACGAGAAAGGCACCCATTGCAATTGAAAAACTTGATTTTAAAACTGTTGGGAATTCTTGAATTAACTTAGTCCTCAAGTTTGTAATATTAGCGATAATGAATAAAACACCGCACCAAAAAACTATTCCAAGCGCAGATTGTGGATCAATATTTCTATACCCCACAAGAATAAATACAAAATAGCTATTCATCTCCATACCGGGAGCTAGAATTAGAGGCACATTCGCCAATAGCCCCATGCCGATTGTTGCTAATGCAGATATCAATATCGTTGCAGTTAATACTGTTTGTTGATCTAACCCGGTTGACCCAAGCAATGAAGGGTTTATTATAAAAATATACGCTATTGTAAAGAAAGTTGTCGCACCAGCGACAATCTCCCTAGTAATTGTACTATTCTGGGCTTCAGGTGAAAACCGTTGCCGAACATATTCAATAACCGTCATTTGCAGCCCTCAGACCATTAGGAGTTTATTTGATTAATGTCCGAATCATTCTCTTTACTTTTCACCTTTCTGATATTTGCATACAATCCTGCCCGTTCCGCACTTGCACTCAAACCAACACCCAGTAATCCGCTTGCAAAATGAAAAGCAACCTGCCTCCTGCCTTCGTCATTCATTCCCCAATAAATACACAAGCCCGCCATCAGGAACGGCAGGATCACCACGATTATGGGCAAAGCCTGGCCTTGGTGCCAAAACAACCAATGAAGCGTCACAAATATTATTGAAGTAATAGTTAATTCATCTACATCAACCCAGCCTCCACCCTTATGCAAATTTTGCAATATCCAAGTAAAACAAACAAATGCAAGCCCGATAAAAGCTAAACTTATTACCTTTAGGA
>QNFP01000328.1 GCA_003645535.1 Gammaproteobacteria bacterium
ATGGAATCTTCTCAAACAGGCACAAAAATATTCTGTTAATGTATTTCCCAATGTCTGGGAAAAGTTAAAACAAGCTGATGCAATATTTCCAATACAGGGAGAAGAAATTTATTATCTACATGAACGTTTTTACAGTGACAACTTTGGTTTGGCAACTGAAGATGTCAGCAATATGGATTTGCAATTAGTATAGGAGGTGGATTGATGAAAAATAGTATCAGTTTTAGAGTGTGGGGGCGATATGCACTTTTTACCGATCCTGTCACTAAGACAGGAGGAGAAAAGTGTTCCTACCATGTACCCACATATGAAGCAATAAAGGGTATATTAAAGTCCATTTACTGGAAACCAACTATAATCTGGTATGTGGACAAGGTGCGGGTAATAAAACCATTGCGTACCCAAACAAAGGGTACAAAACCGCTTGTCTGGGGCGGTGGTAATTCACTGGCAATATATACTTTTTTACATGATGTGGAATATCAGGTTAAAGCCCATTTTGAATGGAACGAACACCGCCCGGAACTTGCAAAGGATCAGATTGATGGCAAGCATTATAATATTGCAAAGCGAATGTTGGAAAAAGGTGGTAGACAGGATATTTTTCTTGGTGTTCGTGATTGCCAGGGTTATGTGGAACCCTGTGCTTTTGGTGAGGGTGACGGAGCCTATGATGATATAGATGAACTTGGTTTTGGTCTTTCATTTCATAGTTTTGATTATCCCGATGAAACAGGCATTGATGAGTTGGCAAGCCGCTTCTGGCAAGCGACCATGAAAAAAGGAATTCTTGAATACCCAAGACCGGAAGAGTGTCAACGACGTTTTATTCGTCAAATGACAGCCAAAATATTTGATCTTGAAAGCAATATTGCTCCAGTTGAGAAAGAGGAGGCATTGCTATGAGCTGGATGACAAAATTGTATGAAACCTATGAGGCTGGAATGGCACTTGATTTATCAGAAGAAGAAAATCTTATGCCAATTAGTCATACTATGCAGAATGCCCATATTAATATTGTTATTGATGGAGATGGAAATTTTAAACGTGCTTCAGTGCTTGAGAAAACACAAATTGTTCTTCCTGCCACTGAGAGATCAGCTGGTAGGAGCAGCGGTGAGGCACCACACCCACTTGCTGATAAAATTCAATATGTTGCTGGCGATTATTCTGAATATGGGGGGAAGAAGAATCCATACTTTGAAGGGTATCAATCACAATTGGAAAACTGGTGTGCATCATCTTTTACTCATACAAAGGCTAAGGCTGTTTACAAGTATATTTCTAAAAAACGAGTTGCTACAGATTTGATTAATGAACATATACTTTTTATTGATGATCAAGAAATTCTTAGAGGAAACTGGCCTTTTGAAGTAACTAAAGAAAATCCACTGCCTTTAATTTTTAAAGTTCTTCCCAAAACAAAAGGAGAGATTGAGCAAGGAAGCGCCCTAGTGTGCTGGACAGTAGAAATTCCCGGAGATATAAATTCTAAAACCTGGCTTGATGATAGTTTGCAACAAAGCTGGATTAATCATGATTCGAGTTCAGGCGGTATTGAGGGCTTATGTTTTGTTTCTGGTAAAGAACAGCAAGTGCTTGCCGTGAATCATCCAGCAAAGTTAAGGCATACAGGTGATAAAGCAAAACTGATTTCTGCCAATGATATGTCTGGCTTTACTTTCAAAGGACGTTTTACGGATACGAAAGAGACTCTCAAAACAAATGGTAGCCAAGCAGTTGGTATTGGGATAGAAGTTACCCAAAAAGCCCATAATGCCCTGCGGTGGTTGATTTCAAGGCAGGGTTATAGAAATGGCGATCAGGTTTATGTGGCATGGGCTGTTTCAGGCCATAAATTCCCGGATCCATTAACAAGCTCTCATGATTTGTTTGCTAATGCTCAAATTTTTCAGGAACCCTTGAAAGAGGAGTATAACTCAAAACTTGATCACACTATTGATCTTGGAGGATATTTTGCTATTCAATTAAAAAAATATATGGCAGGGTATCGAGCAAAACTTGAACCCAATGAACAAATTATGATTATGGGACTTGATTCTGCTACTCCGGGGCGGATGGGTATTATTTATTATAGAGAACTACTTGCCAGCGAATTTTTGGATCGCCTTCATGAGTGGCATCAACAGTTTTCCTGGCCCCAGCGGATTACAAAAGAATTTGTAAATTCCGATTCAAAGAAGAAATCTGTAAAAAAGGTTATTTGGCCAGTTAGCAGTCCTATTCCCTGGATTATTGCGGAGGCTGCTTATGGTGCTGTTTTAAAAAGTAACAAGACGCTTAAAAAAAGTTTATTGGAAAGATTGCTGCCCTGTGTCGTTGATGGACAGCAACTTCCAAAGGATATAATGCTTTCTGCAGTGAGGCGGGCGAGCAATAGAAATAGCATCGAAAATTGGGAGTGGCAAAGAAATTTGGGAGTAGCCTGTGCTTTATTCAAAGGTTATTATTTAAGGCATCCTGACAAAATAAAAAGGAGAGAATATGCCATGGCATTAGAAGAAAAAAGAACAACTCGGGATTATCTTTATGGTCGTTTGCTGGCCATAGCAGAAAAAATTGAAGCGGTCGCTTTAGGAATTGGAGGGGAAAATCGTCCTACAACAGCTGCAAGGTTGATGCAACGCTTTGCAGACAGGCCATTTTCCACCTGGCGCAATATTGAACTTGGGGTGCAACCCTATATGCAAAGATTACAAATATCACGCACAGGTTTTCTGGTTAACCGTAAAAAAGAGCTCGATTTTGTCCAAAATGCTTTTTTAGCAGATGATTATACCAGTGACAAACCTTTATCCGGCGAGTTTTTGTTGAGTTATCACTGCCAGATACAATATTGGAGAAATAATAAATCAGATAATAATAAAGATCAGTCAAATAAGGAGAATAATCATGAGTCTTGAAAATAAAATTGATTTTGCAATTATATTCAGTGTAAAAAATGCCAATCCAAATGGTGATCCCTTGAACGGCAATCGTCCCCGTATAGATTATGAAGGCTTTGGTGAGATTACTGATGTATGCCTTAAAAGAAAAATCCGAAATCATTTGCAAAGTACTGGTCATCCTATTTTTGTTCAATCGGATGAAAACAAAATTGATGGTATGGTAAGCTTGAAAGCAAGAGCTGAATCTGATGAATTTGGTCTTGGTAAAGATGCTTTTAATTTGAAGAAAACAACTCCAGATAATGCTGCAAAACTTGCTTGTGAAAAATGGCTGGATGTAAGAACGTTTGGTCAACTTTTTGCTTTTAAGGGTGATAAAAATGGAGTTTCCATACCTATTCGCGGACCTGTAACAATCCAATCAGCTTTTAGCATTGAGCCGGTTAGTGTTACTTCTACACAAATAACAAAAAGTGTAAGTGGAGAAGGTGATGGCACCAAGAAAAGTTCTGATACCATGGGAATGAAACACCGGGTAGACAAGGCAGTTTATGTCACTTATGGCAGTATGAATCCACAGCTTTCGGAGCGAACCGGTTTTAATAATGGTGATGCAACAACAATAAAAGCAGTTCTGCCAAAACTTTTTGAGGGTGATGCCTCATCAGCGAGACCAGAAGGGAGTATGGCTGTTAATAAAGTTGTATGGTGGCTTCATAATAGTAAATCAGGTCAATACTCTTCTGCTAAAGTACATCAAACACTAAAGGTTGAATCTGATGGAAGTTTTGATGAAGGCGGGCTGAAAAAAGCGTTAGAAGGTCTGAAACCAGAGATTATTGATGGATTTTAATCTGGAGAAGAAACCATGCTAAATTTTCTTAAAGGCCTGGATAATGATTTGCAGCAAGCGCTTATAATCCAGCTACGTGATTTATGGTCACATACATCCACTGCGATTGAAGGCAACACTCTGACACTTGGCGAAACAGCCTTTGTGCTGGAAGAGGGTTTGACCATATCCGGCAAGCCTTTAAA
>QNFP01000329.1 GCA_003645535.1 Gammaproteobacteria bacterium
CCATAGGTGGTATCAATGGGGTCTGACCCAAATGGCACTTACTTAAGCGGAATATCGTCGTCCCGGCCTCCGAGCCGGGATCCATTGCACAGTGTTTACTGAGTTTTCCCGAGGCCTCTTATAGTGGATACCGGGTCAAGCCCGGTATGACGATATTTCCAGTCATTAAGTAAGTGCCATTCGGGTCAAACTCCATTGATCATTAGCTTGCTTAAGCAGTAGAGCAATCAATTAAACCCAAAATAGATAAATACTTAATCGGTTACCAGGGAAAACGGATTCAAGAACTGACGTCTCCATAAAAGTCTTTGATCCACCTCACTCAATTCAGCTTCTTCACACACGGACTCCCAATGTCGTTCAATTGCAGCAGTCAGTTTCTCAAAAATAGCACGAGCTTCTTCCCCGGAGAGCATGAAGTTATGCGCGGTTTCAAGACAAGTCTTTAGCTGGCTGAGATTATTATTCCCGCAAATCAGCATGGCTTGTGAGGCTTCATTGCCTGTACGCCCTTGCGGACAAATGTCATAAGCAAGGGTTAGTGTCAGCTCGCTGCCATTCCAGAACGCAGCATGGTTCCGCGCATGGTCGTCTGTATTGCCGCACAGAATATTAAAGACGAGCCGTGAGAATAGCTCCTTAAGCGTATCCTTTGGGTAGATAAAACGATGACGGATGATTTCAGCAAGCGTTTCATAGCTGGCGTATCGTGCCATCATCTCATCCAGGCCTAGCAATGTAAGCGCAGATACCATGGCTTTGCGTGACCACTTATTGTCCATCGAAATGCGGTCAAAGCGCTCAATCAGAAGCACATCTTTATTTGCGGCCTTGTCCAGTTTTACAGGTGCAACATCAAGATCTGCCAAAGCGGCTAACCGCATGGCAATGAACTCGGCCTTGACGACGCTGTAGATATCGGTGCTGGATGAAAACTTTGCCACGTACTTTTTCCCCTGATCCTGGATCAAGGCTTTTGGTCGAGCACCACCGATGGAACTGCCATGGAACAACGCTTGATCCAGCTCTGGCGTGAGGGGCACTCCTTTTTCAACTCGTTCGACGGACTCAGTTAACTCTTCCAGGCTTACATTGTTAGCGGCACGTGGCACGTATAGGGTCGGTGAGCGCTGAAAATCGAGCGCACCGATCCTGTCTGATCCCGATTCCAGCAGATAGGTCAGCTCATCCAACTCGGCAGTATCCGTGCTTGCGCCTTTGAGTCCCAGTTTTTTGTTGATGATCACGCGACGTCCCCACGCATCGGGTGCAGCATCCCTGATACAGCCGGGCATGTTCAAGCCTTCGAGCAGGGGAAGAGAGCCGGCCGTCAATGGTAGCTCAGGTTCGTAAATTGCAATCGCGCTTTTGCGATCGCCAACACGCTCAAGATAGCTCTTACCGTAGTTAAACAGGATATTACCGTTTTCGGCTTCCAACCGTCCGGCCACGACGGGCTCCGTCTCATCCGGCAGCCATATCCAGACGAAGGCTTCCCTCTCTGTGCTAGAAATCATCGCGCACCGCCCTGGTTTTCTTGCGAACAGATTTTGGCAGTAGCATCAGCTTGTCCTCAGTCCGACGCAGATGCTTTATTAGCGTGCTTTCATCCGCACCAAAAAGCTTGATCCCGAGAATAGTAGCCACTTCGAATACAGCGCCTATTTCGCATTTGAGATCGCCCTTCTCGATCCGTTGAAGCAGCCCTCTGGAAATACCCGCACGGTCTGCCACCTCCTGCACAGTGAGTTTGCGCTCTATCCGCGCTGTACGGATTAGCCCGGCGAATAAGGCGGACGCATCGCGGCTATAACGTGAGTAAGTACGTGTGATGGACTTTGGCATGATTTAGTGTTTGGTTTATATATAGATCATGTAAAGGCCTTATGATCTTTCTGTGAATCACAGTAGTAAGTTTTTGATGCTTTGTCAAGACGGATATGAGTCTTATATGGATCATATAGCGATGGTACTTGGGGTCAGACCTTGCTTCTTGCTTCCTGAGCGACCGCATGCTGGATCGAATACTGCGGCGCGTCGGTTGACCTTTTCGGTAAAGATAATCAGATAAAGGGGACGAATGAGCGAGAAGCCGCCAACCCCTGCTGTACAGCCTCCCGTTCAAGGATTGCCCGCGCCCAACGCAGGACATGTGAATACGAAGCCGTATCCAGAAACTCCTCTGCGTCGTAAACGTCGCCCATCGGCAGCACTTTCTCATGGGTGGGACCGGCAATCGGTCGATTGACGTCGGCCCATTTGCCGCCGAGGATAAATTTATTGATTGCATTTAAGCCCATGATTTCATAATTTTCAAACTATCTTCAACGGCAACGGCAGTTTCTGAGTTATTCAATAGTCCGGGCAACACATTTAAGAACGTATCGTTTAGTAACAAACTGGCCTGGCTGGAAAAATATGTTTTTAGTTCTGGTGAGCAATCCGCCAATTCCAGTATCAACCCACTCCTGTTTTCCATAACGAAAATAATGTCTTCTAAATCATGACTAAAGTAATTACCTTCTCCACGGCCTGCAAAAGCTTCGAATTTAGTTGCGATAAAATAAACTGGGCTCACGACTTGAATAGGTGTCCCACCTGGTAGGGCGACTAGTAAAGACTCCTTAATCGCCGAGCCATACCATCGATTCGAAAATCCCAATATTTTGTCGTCGATCGGCATTACATCCAACTTGATTTGCCGATCGTTACTGTTAAGCAACCATCGACACATTGGGCCTTCTTTATCTTCGCGAAATCCGCGTTTTCGCAACGCCTTTCCAATTTTGTAATATTCAACCCGGGACGCCACATCGACTATGATATCGACATCATCTGTTGCGCGTATTCCAAAAAATGCAGCCTCATCTACTAACAAAGCGGTTGTGCAACCGCCCACGAAAGTCACCTTTGCCAATAAATCACCCAGCGCCATAGCAATTTTTTCTAACTGCTCCAGATTAAATTCGTAGCTTTTCATTACTCTCTTTTAATCAAATCTGCCATTATTTTTCGAGCGACAGCCAATTCTCTGGGTTTCCCACCCCTAATTGCTTCTAGCAACGATAATATAAGGTAGAGCCGTTCATCTCTACTTGCGGCGACGGGAACTGATTCGTGAATAGGTTTGATAAGAGCACCCTCTACATCTCCTCCCGCGATGGGCCAAACCAAAGCAGGGGTCGGGGGAACCATTTCGCTCCTTAAAACAGGGCAATTCCACGAAGTCGCCATACCCCGACCATAGCCTACGCTCTCCTGCGGGTAAGCATAACGCACTCCATAGCTAAGCCATTCCTGCAGTGCGTTAGACTCAGCGAACATTTGACCGTTTCGCTCCACCACCAGATGCGAAGCTATCAACCGTTTTGCGCCTTTACTAACTTCACTGGCACTGATGCCTATAGATTCCGCGATATCACGAACGCTGCTATTCTTATTATCCTGCTTAAGTGACCAGTATTTAAGTACTAGTAAGGTATCTTGTGGTTTTAATTGCATTCAATTAATTTCTTGTTTCGAAACAGGAAACACTCTAGATCAACAAAACCATCCCTGTCAAGAAATATATCCCAATAATGCCTCGCCCGATGCCACCTTCAGGGCTCACCCCCTCATCTTCATCGACACTTTGCTCTGCAATCCACTGCGATGCTTCGGTTGAGTAATACTGCCTCAGCAAACAGGGACAGATCTATTTATAATCTCCTCCTTCCGGTCATGCCCGCACAAGGCTACGGCCGTATTATTCAAAACAGCTCGATACTCGGATTTGCCGTGATGCCGATGCGCGGCGCGTATAACGCCAGCAAATTCGCCATCGAAGGGTTCAGCGACACCCTGCGTTTGGAGCTTGCCGGGACGGATATTCACGTCAGCCTGATCGAACCCGGACCGGTAGAAAGCCGGTTTCGAGCAAACGCCTATCGC
>QNFP01000330.1 GCA_003645535.1 Gammaproteobacteria bacterium
GATAAAGTATACCCTACATCTAATGTAATTTTACCATTATCATAATCTACAGTGTAATCTGTCTCTATAGTTAACTCTGTAGCCCCATCGTAAGCTTTGAAGTCATTGTCGGTTAAGTCATCTTCAAATGTAATTTTGCCATGAGAGTTATCTATAATATCACTTTGAGCTAAGTCATATATTTTACCAGTATCTAGTGTTGGAGTTTCCCCAGTGACAGCAGTACTCGCTTGATACCAAGTTGTCTTATTCATGAAGTTATGTGATGGGAGTGTTTCCCCGTCACCCTCTGACTCAACAATAACTACTTCTGGTCTCCCGGTAAGAGGCGATTTCCTAGCAAATTCAACTTCAGTAGGTAAGTCGTTTCTTAAGTAGTTGAGAGCGTCATTGTAGTCAGCTATATCTTCAGTGCCATCGTCGGATTTAGCCATTACAGCTAGTCCGCTAGCTAAATCAACTAGGAAAGCACTATTTACTTGCCACCTCTGTAGTTTAATTTGTTCTATTTCAAAATACTCTCCAGCAGCCACATCTTGACCTGTCCAATTTTGAATATCAGTTGCATGTGTATTTTTAACATATTTGCTCATTATGTTCCTTTAATTATCAATCCAACAACTGGACTCTGTGCTGAGTTATTACCGGCTCCTGATATGTAACAGGCCAATTCATCACCAAAAGAAACAACCACATTGAACGTATCATCGATCTTAACTCTTGCATTAACAACCGTCATGGTGGCTATTGTTGTAAAGGTTCCAGCTGGCTCTCTTCTTCTTATTTCAACGTCAAAAGTTTTATCATCTGCACTGTTTGATAAAAACACAGTAGTTATAAAGCCAGTTACAGGAGATATTCTACCGGCATTGTTAGACGGAACAGTATCGTTTAATAAATACGAATTTTTTATAGAACCACTATCTCCCCATGTGAAACCAGGAGAAGATGTTAAAAGAGCATCTTCCACTTTCCCACATAATTCTTCTATGGCTTCTTGTGTATTCTCTTTAGTTATAACTACACAATTAGAAGGATCAAATGGTGTTTCTATAGCATGGCGTTCAAACTCATCTCTATGTGACATTATGCTCTCTCTACTATGGTTACATTTATGCTTGCGCCAGTATCAGATAGAACAAATACCTGTTGGGCTCCACCAGCTTCATAGCTTCTAAGTGTATCTTTCGGTTGTTTAATTCCGTCAGATAACAATAAGGCGGCATTTGGAATATTAGTTCCATCACCAAAGTATACTCTAAATTTACCGTCAGCTTGGAGTGATACAACCTTTCTATCTACCATAGGAGTGGCATCTACTTTGACCTCTACTACAGTAATATTATCTACCGAAACTACATCTTGTTTTGCTGGCCCATCAAGTGGTGATAGCATCACTCTTCTCCAGACTCTTTAGCTGCTTCAACAATCTTTTTTAATTCTAAAATATTAGCATTCAATTTAGGTAAAATAGTCTTTTGCATTCTAGCTAGCAAATTAAAGTACTTTATTAAATCACCAGTGTTTAACTTAAGCTCAGCATGCGTTGCCACAGCATTTAAAAAGTCAATTACCGTCTGTCTATCTTCTTCTGTAAAACTCAACTCGCTCATGTAAATCCTCTATATAAAAATATGGGGGTATATTGATATTATACCCCCATATTTACTAAATATTTGACTAGTAGATTAGCTAAACTCTAAGGTCTTAATTATAGGTTGTTTACCTGTTGAACCAACAAACTCTATATCTATAGCAGCTCCAGCTCTAAATTCCATATAAGCCCCTGGAGACATAGGAAATCCATTAGCAGCAGTAACGCCTGTAGCTCCCACAAATATCTTTTGATTATCAGTGTTGTATATCCATAGGTATTTTCTATTAGCAAGAGGTGAAGCAACTGCGTCCTCTGCTACATTAGCAGTACTCAATGTGTTTGAGGCATTAGCAACTGCGGTATTTGCAAGAGCAGCATCATTCATTGTTAAAGTGTCAGATCCAGAGATATAGGTATAAAGTGCACCATCAGCATTAACTTGAAGTGGAGCATAATCTCCATCAGCACCCACAAGCGAAGCTAAAGTATCATTACGAACAGTAAGCCCCATAACACCTTGATCACCAGAAGCATGAACACTATCTTCAGCTTTACTTAATGCTGTAAGCGTTGAATCGATACTGTTAGTATCTGCATCAATAGTTGTCAATAGCGCAATAGCATCTGTATCTTTTGTATATAAACTACCAACTGAGTCTACTTTAAATGCAGCATAATCACCGTCAGCTGAAACTGAAGCAGCCAAAGCATCTTGTCTTACTGCTAAAACAAATCCACCGATATCACCAGATGAATGAGCACTATCTTCAGCATAATCTGAATTAGCATCAACGTTAACAGTAGCATTAACACGAAGCGCACCGTCAGCGTCCATAGATAGTGGGACATAATCTCCATCAGCACCGAATGCAGTACCTGCATCATTTCTAACACCAAGAGCCATGGCTCCCATATCACCAGATGAATGAGCACTATCTTCAGCCTTACCTAATTCAGTATTGACATCTAATCGCTCTTTGCCACCATCGGTAGTGTTGGTTATGAGTGTACCGTCACTTGCTCTTATATATGCACCAACACTGTCACTATCTGAAAGTGTACCTGCAGTAGTGGCATCGAAACCTAATTGATCTTTCATAAATATCTCCTTTATTTCTTACTTACAGAGATATTGTATCATGTTTGTGAGTTAAACTTACTCCCAATACACTAGTTGAACCACTTGACTTGCCTTATTCAGTTTAAAATATAAAGTAACACCGGCACTAGTGTCTAGTTCATTCTCTTCATATATAGATCCACGATTAATAGTCCAACCGTGTGAATTAGTTTCTCCAACCACATATGCTATAGTGGCTTTTGCTGCGCTATCTTCTACTCTAAATTTAAAGCGCTTAGTTGCAGTAGTGAACGTATAGGATTGTTCTACATTAGCCGCACCAGTACTTATTCTTAGAGTTTTAGGAATCTTAACAGGGTTTATTTTTGCATTTACATTTATAGAGCCATCTGGCTCTACTTCAATTACATAAGTTCCATTTCCAACTTGAACTGAATCTGCAACGTCTCCAACATCTGGAAGGTCATCTAAGTGGGTAAGTTGAACATTTATATTAGCATTTTCTACTTCTATTGAAACATCTTCCATGGAAACAGGAAATGGATTGTCTTTGGTGTAATATTCGCCATACTTATCTACGCCAACCGTACGAAAACCAACAACTGGTTCTTCGTCGTATACGGCTCTCATAAACTCTTCATATGGAATATTAGGTCTTTGCTGCTCGTTAGCTACTAAGAATGAACTAGCAGCCAGAGTATATGTAGATATATCAATGTATTCTGTCATTTTGGGGGATTTAGGTCCGACACGTATTTTGGTTGCACTATCGATACGCTTTATCTCTAACTCTAATGTATCTAATCCTGTTCCGTTCAATAACACTTGTTGTTTTACTTTAAATTTACAAGTATCACTAACTTCTAATTCTCCACGAGTCCCACCATCAACAGTGAGTAATTGAGGAGAAACAGCACGAAAGCGCTTCTCTAATACCATACCTAAACCTCTTAAATACACCCATGTGTATCCGATACTCTTATAGTATCATGGAATTTACTTATCTATGGCTCCAGACATGTTTCTAGCAGTACGTTCTTCGTCTGACATGTCATCTAAAATAGATCCTCTAGATCCCCAATTTACAACCTCTTTTGAGTTTTGACTATCCACAGGGGTATTTAATAAATTGAAGTGATCATTGAATACGTTATTAAAATCACTATCTGCTTTCTTAGCCATTTCCTCTGTAACAACCCCACTACCAAATAGTTCTTTATCTGTTGGCTGTCTAGTTGGACCAGAATGAGC
>QNFP01000331.1 GCA_003645535.1 Gammaproteobacteria bacterium
CCAGTATAGTTAGACCAAACTCGCGGCGAACCCATCAATTCGATCGCTATGCGTGATAGTTCGGGGCTCCGCAGCCCTCGTCACTACCCCGCTTCGCTTGCTAGTGACGAGGGCTGCGTACGGATCAAGTATCACGCCAGCGCTCATACTCTGTCATGAGACTTGAGAGCGGACTGTTTTTTTGTCGTGGTTCCACTGTAACCACATCAATCTCGAGGCTCCTGCCGGTCATATTATTATCGTACGTGACTTTTTAGGTGTTAATGGGTCCGCGGACATAAGCGGACGAGATCTTCCGCTCATGCCACTTAAGCTGTTGTTTCTGTTGTACATTCGCCCCATGTTTTTCCTGGGGCGCTTGAGCGGGCTCGATATTGCTCGGACAGCCAGGCTTGCTCGGCATCCTGTTCCAGCAACCCCTGGCGTTCCAGGCAACAGCCTACACGTTGACTAATCAACTGAACCAGAGTTTCGCTCTACTAACGGGAGAACATCAGTCTAGATCAGCTTTTTTTGCCACTAGGGCACTCCCCTTCCCTTTATACTCCCCAGGTATATCTATCCCGAGAAAATTACTGGCCCACGAATGAGGCCAGCAGCGCCACTATTATTATAGCCTCAGTTCACCGTGTCGAGAAGTGCAATAAAATCTGAAAATTTTGGATGACGCCGCAATATGTTTGGCCTGGCACCGTTGCCAAATAGTGATGGGTCGAGCGGCGTTATCACGGACCAGTGAGCAGTACCCTCGAGATCATTTTCTTCTGATGTCGTTAACATACACTTATCGCGTTCGAGCATAAACTGATACGGGTTATCAATATCCTCGGTAATAAGCCGCAGCGTCCAACTCGCTTTCTGATGCACGTGCGCTGCCTCTACACCTTTAAACCAATACCCATCTTTGGGCTTCTCGGCCCGATTAGCTCGAACACGGATTAGCGCCTTCTGGGTAATGCCATGTTTCTGGTAGGTGCCCCATTTGGTATTCTTGAGCGCTGTATTCAGAAGGCTTGCCAGCTCCCTTGGCTCGCCCTCCATCTGGCGGAATGCCACGATCAAAAGATTGAAGTTGTGCTCTACGTTCATCGTACCGATTCCAGGCCTTCCGCATGCATACGAGAATAGTATTTCCTTAGTCGACTACTTCTTAGGCATAACATCCAGAAGAGGCTTACACGCTACCCAGGTAGCAGCAATAGAATCCAATATCGCCGGACTCTGCACCTTTTGGCATGTCTCGTATGGAAAACTAATACCCACCCCGAAATCCATATTGGATTTTTTATTCGCTATCAAAGAATAAACTGCAGAGAGCCACTGCGGTTGTAGCTTTACCTTCTGATCTTTCCCAGCACTATATGCAGTGCGTAAATCAAAATTCATTACTCCGTCGACAATCGCTTCTGACGACCTGGTAGGAAAGTGACGCTGGCTCACTGACACATACGGGCTTGATCCTTTGGCAGACCGCAACACCTTGCGCATGTTCTTGTTCACTTCACCCACCACTTCAAAAAACCCGTCCTCCTCCAAATCAATGATTGACCGGCGAAACCGAGGCTCTACATAACTGGGTACGATCAGGAACACTCGAACCATTTCTTTCCCTATGGCCAAAGACAAATGTGGATGCTTAGTATGCGGCACTTCACTATCAAGACGTTTGAGACGCAAATAGTTCCACACGCTTGGGCGACTTTTACCCGTAATGGCGCCCCTGCCTGCTGCCCTAGCATTGATCAATGGCTTGAGTTCGGAATGCCGTCGCAGCTCCTCCATCATCAGACGAATAAGCCGCTTTGCTTCCCCATAGCTGTATGGATCGTTTTCATCAAATCGTATTCCGGAAAATTTGGTCAAGGTACCCTCCCTCAGATAGCCGTCAGCTGGCCACTTCCTCTCTGCGACTTCTAGGTATTTCAGTGCTCGTACTGCCCATTCGGAACTTTTTGATTGCAGTGACAACCAGCTGTAAATCTCCCGCCAAGATCTAAATACAACATAGCCAGGCAGCTTCATCTTCGGGGCTGTGACGTCGATCGCTAGGAGAGTGACATTCTGGAAGCCACGTCGCTTAGCTGTGCGGTAGTGGCGCTTCAGCTGGTCGAGGCTGAGGGGAGCAGCCACCTTGCTTTCAACAAGCAGTGACCATTCATCGTCATCGTGAATCCAGGCATCCGGGAGTCCACGCTCCTCATATTCCGGCTCAGACAGTTCATACTCGCCTGGGAGCTGCTGCTCCACGATCTTCAGTCGCTTTGGTGGGGGATCACCCGTAATCCACTTCACAAACTTACGTAGCAGAGCCGAGTCCTCCCCAAAGACTGATACTAGGGCGTGAGTCAGTCGGTTTTCAGGCTGTGTGTACTGGTCGAAGATATTACGCAAGTTGCTGGATTCCTTTTCTGGGCAAACCTGTTCAATCTTGATGTTTCACTTTACCAGTGTATATCAGAAATTCACTCTCTTTCGTTGAAAGTAGCGCCACAGAAATTCCAGAAACACCTCGGGCTGATAGTGCCAAAACTGACGAAACCGGGTTTTGGCGGTTTTGTCACTATGCTACCAGGGTATTTTCGTAAACCCTCCTGAAAAAGCGACGGGTATATCCGTACAGCATTGAGGCAATACGCCCAGATCGGCATACTCGCCACCATGACAAAATTCTTTTCGCCCGCCGATCGCGCTGAAGATTGGCAACAACTACTCGCTAAACCCAATTTACACTGGAAGACTGGTTACTCAGCTAAATCACTGGCCCACAGCTGGACAGAGGCCGCAGGGTTTCCCAGCGAAGTTTCAGAGGCACTCGAGGCATCAGGGTATGCTGCTCTCAAAGACCTGCAGTTCCTCCTGGGCTTCCCTGAATATGATGTTCCACTTCCCGGAGGCAGGAGGCCATCTCAGAATGATGTCTTCGTGCTAGCGCGGAACCAGAGCGGCCTGGTCACCATAGCTGTTGAGGGCAAAGTATCGGAACCTTTTGACCAGCCCGTGGGAGAGCGATTTTCCAATCCCACCCCAGGACAAACAGAGCGACTCACTTACCTGTGTGATCTTCTACAGCTGCAACGGGATAGTGTGGATAATATCGGCTATCAGCTACTACATCGGTCAGCTTCTGCTTTGATTGAGGCTGAAAGATTTGGGGCGACCTATGCCATCATGTTGGTGCATTCTTTCAGCGAGTCACTGGAGCACTTTGACGATTTTGCTAATTTCGCTGCACTGTACGGTATCGATGCCACACCACATAGTATTTCCCGGGCAAGCCGGATCAATGGTATCGATTTTTACCTGAGTTGGGTCGTAGGTAATCCAGGGTATCTTTCGCGATAAGCAATCCTAGTAAACAGTCTTATTCACCAGGCTCGCTCTATAACTGGCGGCCACACGAACTTCGGCCGTTGCGCTTCATACCTGATGGGTTCATCAGAAATTTTTAATGATAAGTATGAGACAGGAATACCAAGTTTGTCCTTTACAAGGAGTGCAAGCCGATCCATCTCCCCCATCCACTCACCTGCCACTTTGGGTTCACGATATAGCTTCCAATAGTCACTGTTGGCGAGCAGCACCAGAGCTGGCACTTTCTTCGCAATTGGTCGTTCAAACTTTTCTTCCGCTTCCCGCTGAAGGCTCTCAAGGTCAGCCTCAAGAATAGCGCAGTAGGCCAGCCCTTCCAGAAACGCTCGTAATGGCGTATCAGCCCGTGAGACAGTGGCTCCAACAGGCATATATTTTAGCTCTACTACCGCCAATTGATCTCCGGAAGTCAGTGCTAGCAGATCGACCTTACCTATCGATGCATCGTCGGATTTTGCCTTCAAGGGAAGCTGATAATCGAGTATACGAATTGGATCATTCGCATCAATTGCAAGCCCCTGACTAAGGTGCCCATAC
>QNFP01000332.1 GCA_003645535.1 Gammaproteobacteria bacterium
CAGCCCATACAGAGACTCATATTCAATTTACCCTCGATGCTGCGGAACGTGTGTTCGATACTTTATAAGCAATAAAAATCGATATAGAGCGCAGGTCATTTACATACCAGAACATTTACATACCAGAACATTTAAATAGCATGATCCTTACATAAATAAATGAAGGGACATACTGGATTATCGACATATCGTGGCTAGCAAGAACCGTAAAAAATTACAGGAATAGGAACTAGTAAACAATTTAAAGGACAGCTGGTCTAAAATATATTGCTAAATGAGCCACTAAAACTAAACTTAGACCTCGTAGCAAAATATCAGCAGATCAAGGAATGATACGGGAATATTTTGAGCAGTTAGGTCCCACCCGCACACTCGTGCTAATGACACTGGCGGCAACCATCGGGGTCGCCCCTATAATCTATATCGGCTTACGAATAACCGGGCTGACGGTTATCTCGTCTTATTTTCTTATCCCCATTTTTGCAACGTTCATCGTCCTGCCCATCGCCACATATCCGCTCATCAACTTACTCTTCAAAACCTTCTCTCAAGAAAGAACAAACTATCACCTGGCCACGCATGACCAGTTGACAAACCTGATGACCCGTAGCGCTTTTATCTCGAGCGCCGACTCATATTTGAATCTGGCTCAAAGAAAGAAATCTCCTTTTGCGATTGCGTTTTTAGACGTAGACAACTTCAAACAGGTAAACGATAAACTGGGTCACGCCAGGGGTGACGTACTATTGCGAGAAATCGGCCAGGTTTTGAATACTATTCGGCGAAAAAGCGATATGGTCGGACGTTACGGTGGAGACGAGTTTGTTATTCTTCTTCCCGAAACTGACCTGACCGGCGCTGAGAGCTTTACCGATAAAATACACCAGGCCGTTAGAAAGATAGCGCTCACCGACCAGGGATCGATAAACCTTTCGGTAAGTATTGGCGTGATTACACGTCGGCGAGATAATCAGTACATGACCCTTGAGGGCTTGATAGATCAGGCTGATCAGGCACTGTATATGGCAAAATCAGATGGCAGGGCTCGCACTGCCTTTTACGTGAGAAAAGCTGTAGCGGCTGATTTCAAACAAAAAGGACCTAATCAGCACTGCCCTTCAAACAGCGCAAAAACCGCCTAACTTCTAGCCACGCCTGGCGGATAATCGGCCCGAAATAACCCCACTCTTAGCCTATCCTGGGCTATTAAGGCGGATTATTAAACCGAACCCGGGGCTAAACCCGGTAAAGGACCAGGCTCCTGTTATTCTCTCCAGGAACAAGCTCCCCCAATCCTCATCAAGCAATAGTACGTGCCACTAGAAACAGCCCGCTTGCACTCAAGACCATGGCTGGCCCGACGGGTAGATTCCATAACAAAGAGCTTATCAGACCGAGACAGACACTTGCTACAGCGAGCAAGCTGGCCCGCACGGCCATTTGTTCAGGTGTCTTGCTGAACTGTCGCGCTGCGGCGGCGGGAATAATCAGCAGCGCGGTAATCAACAGGACACCGACAATTTTCATGGAGATAGCAACAATCAATGCTAACAGAAGCTTTAGCAGTAGCTTATAACGGGCTACAGATACGCCCTCAACACTAGCCAGATCTTCCTGAACAACCATCGACAGTAGCGGTTGCCAGTGATATTTCAACACCGCAAGTACCGCTAAAGACATTAACCACATGGTGATTACTTCAGATTTTGTAACCGTCAGAATATCACCGAACAACAGCGCCTCCATATCCGTTCTGCCGCCCGGCACCATGGTTATGGCCACCAGCCCCAGAGCCAGGAACGTATGCGATAGAATTCCCAGTACCGTATCCGTCGCCAGTTTATGCTTGCCTTCGAGTACAGATAGCAGCAACGCCACCAACAAACAGACGACGATTACCATCGTACCTTCGCCAAAGGATAGCCACAGACCCAGCGCTATACCCAGCAGGGCGCTGTGCGCCAGCGTATCGCCAAAATAGGCCATACGCTGCCATACCACCAGCGAACCCAGCGGACCCGCCACCACGGCAACTGCCATACCTGCGAGCAAAGCCAAGAGCAGAAAGTCATACATGGCTATCACTTCGCTCACTAATGACTTCGCTGTTTAAATCATGTGTGTGGTCATGGTGATGGGTATACAGGGCGGTTTTAGTGCCAAACAATTCGACAAAAGCAGGGTCGATTGACACCTGCTGAGGGCTGCCCGAACAACAAACATGCTGATTCAAACAGATCACTTCATCCGTTGCTGCCATGACCAGATGCAAATCATGGGAGACCATAAAAATTGCGCAGCCAAGCTCGCGGCGTAGATCGGCAATCAGACTATAAAGGCCCTCCTGACCGCTAACATCGACGCCCTGAACCGGCTCATCAAGTACCAGCAGGTTAGGCTTACGCAACAACGCTCGCGCCAGTAACATGCGTTGGGTTTCCCCACCAGACAAGCCCTGTACCGGATTATTTATTAGCGATTCTATACCCGTTCTATGCAGAGCCGCACGACACAACTCGATATCCGGCTCAGCAAATTGCAAAAATCGGCCGACTTTTAAAGGCATAGTCGGCTCAATTATTAGCTTTTGAGGCATATAGCCTACATGAAGCTGCGGCGATCGCTGCACAGAACCCTTATCCGGGGTCAGCAAGCCTAGAACGACCTTCACCAGCGTTGTCTTGCCTGCGCCATTGGGTCCAATCAAGGTAATAATACGATTTTTTGCAATGCTTAAATCAATCTGCTGCAGCACAGATTGGCCACCAAATTGCTTGGAAATACCGTCCAGTCTAATCAACACTTCATCTTTCATGGAGCTGCTTCCTTACGCGCGCCTGGTTTCTGACCCTCGTCTTTGTGCCCATGTGGATCCTCTTGCTGACACATCGGACAAAGACCGCTGATTTCAACTGACTGGGATTCAATCTCAAATCCCGCGCGAGCAGCAGTTGCGACTATCGCATTATTAATCGTATCGACACTGCATTCCGCAGTACTGCCACAGGCCCGACACACCAGAAACACATTACTGTGGACGCTGCCTGGAAAGGGGCAACCAATAAACGCATTTAATGTTGCCAGTCGATGGATCAAGCCCTGATCGAGCAAGAAGCTCAGTGCCCGGTATACCGTCGGTGGCAGCACCCGCTTGCCACTGGACTCAGATAGTTGTTCGATGATGTCGTATGCACCCAGTGGACGATGGCTTTCCCAAATCAGGCACAATACCGTCTCACGAATCGGGGTAAGCCGTACATCATCTCGAGCACACAGTTTTTTTGCCTGTTGCAAAGCTGCATTTTGACAACGTAGGTGGTCATGTTGCCGATAAGCAATTTTTGAGTTGGTAATCATCACATGCTCCTCTAGTGAACTGTTATAGTATTGCAAAGGCACAAGGTCAACCGATGAGTGCTGCCAATTATCGCACCACCACAACCATATGTATTATGTTATAACATCACACAACTAGATAAGCACCTTAATTCCATATACCACTTCTTTAAAAATTAGCTTTTAAGCGCTTTTTGCACGAAAGTTCTTTTGCTTTCAGCCATCAAAAGTAGACGCTTTTAGGTGAGATAAGAATGTGTGTAGAAAGGATGTTTATTGGTGTAACTGACTCATGTAAGCAGAGCCCCGCGAGAGTAGCGAGTGCTCTGGGTACATTATCAAGACAGGATGAGAGCAAAAGGGCTCTCCTGGAGTAGGCTCTCTATGAAACGCTTCGTACTACTGGCTTTATTACTTGGCTTATCGACACAAACCTGGGGCAAACCCCTGATAGTAACCTCCATTCGCCCGCTGACCATGATAGTTAATGCCATCGCCGGTGACGCCATTGAGGTTCACCAGCTGCTACCCAATGCAGAAGAACCCCATCATTACGCCATGCGCATATC
>QNFP01000333.1 GCA_003645535.1 Gammaproteobacteria bacterium
AAACGGGGTTCCACCTCCGCCTCTCACTCGGGCAAGCCCTTGATAATGCCTACATTCACTGGGATTCGGGGTCGGACCAATACGAAAGTTCAGCGGATCAACTTGCTTGGTGAGTGAATTGAACTGATCCACAACGTTCGGCACAAATCGCATGCCATCGGCACGTTCCTGAGCTTTCAGGGCAGCATTGGATGTTAGACCCACAACGAGTGACAAAGACATCAACATTAACTTAATAGGTTTATTCATGATAATTTAACCTCTTATGTATTATCGGATTAACATCTCTAGTCGTGTACCAGCTACTGGTTAACTAGTGACACACAGACCGAAGTTGGATGCGAGGTCAGTGAGGGGGCAATCTGCTGAGCATTCCCTTACCTTACCTTCACATGGAACCGCTTATTATTGAACGAAGTTCCCAATTATGGAGATTCCTTCACCACCAAAGCCTACATCATCAGACACAAGGGGAGACCTTAAGTTGACACGCCGTACGCAAATCCTTGAGGGCTGCAGGCAATTTAAAGTATAGGTGCGATAATGGATTTGGCAAATTGCATATATTTGTGTAATTGGTGATATAGACGAGTTTGGCCTTTTTATACTGAATAGCCGTAAGCGCTTTTAAATCGACCCCGTTGACATTATCCTGCGGTCATTGGACAGTAAATCAGTTTATCCTGTACTCAGCCTTCGGCTTCGAGGTTCCAGGGCAGTAACGCTTCAAGCTTCTCCAGCGTGTCTGCCGCCGCAATGTGCGCCAGCACATGGTGGAGATAGGCGTAAGGCTCCAGGCCGTTCGCTTTGGCCGATTCCACTAAACTGTAACAGGTCGCACTGGCCCGGGCACCGTGCGAGGTATCTGCAAATAACCAGGCACGGCGACCTACGGCAAAGGGCCTAATCGCATTCTCTGCCAACGCATTGCTAATATTCAACTGGCCGTCCTCGCAATAGCCAATCAGATACTCCCACTGGTTCAGCGTGTAATTTATGGCCTTGTGGGTCAAGCTGTCTTTGGGCACCCGGCTGACATTCTTCTCCAGCCACGGTTTCAGGTCCTCGAGCATCGGCACGCTCAGTTTCTGTCGCGCCTGTTTTTTCTTGTCATGCTCCAGATCCTTGATCGATTTCTCTATCGCGTACAGCCTGCGAATCTTGTTCAGCGCCACATCAGCTTTGGTGGGCTGGCCTGCCTTCTTCGGAGTGCCCTTGGCCTCCGCTGCCCGACTGGCTTCAACAAACTTGCGACGGGCATGATCGAAGCATCCAATCCGGGTAATACCCGCAGACCGACACACTTTGCTATAACCGGAATAGCCATCGGCCTGCAACACACCACCAAAGCCATCCAGCAGACGTTCAGCCACCGCTCCGGCGCGCGACGGGTCGTATTCAAACAGCACTGACTGTTTATCCGGCGGGCCGCCTCGTATCACCCACATCCATTTGTCCGATTGGGCCGTTTTTCCGGTTTCCTTCAGCACTTGTATGCGTGTTTCATCCGCCTGCAGGTAATTCCCCTCAAGCTGAACTTCCCTGATCAGATTGATCAAGGGTTGGAACGTATCCTGGAGCCGTATAATCCAGTTGGCCATGTTGGAACGGCTGATGTCACCGCCATACCGCTTGAGCATCCCCTCCAGGCGGTACAGCGGCAGTCCATCGGCATATTTGGAGGCAATGATATAGGCCAATAATGTGGGACTGGCGAAGCACTTCCCCAAGGGATGAACGGGTCGCTGAGCGGCGACGATGAGATCTTCGCCGTTGTTGTTGTTGAATACCGCCTTCTCCTGCCAGTATTCCAGCACCTTGACCTGGGCGGGAATGAACTCGAGTTCTTCCTTGACCTTGGTGAAGAAGGTTTTGATTGCACCCTCTTTTTCTTCATCGGTCAGCGTGAGGTGTATTTTCACCCGTGGCAGCTTGTCGCTAAAGCCGCGCTTTCTTTTCTTCTTTTTAGGCCGGATCCGGTCTTCTTCGGGCAGTTGCTCTTCGAGCTCACTCAGGGTAACTTCAATCTCTGCCTCATCGAACAAATCAGACTGAAACGCCAGCTTCTCGCTACTGACACCAAACTTCTGTACCGCCGCCAGACGCAGATACTCTTCAAGCAGGTCAATGCGTTTGCCCTGTTCAAGAATGATGTGATCTTTGTCGCCGAGGTGTTTCTGGTGAACCTGGAGGAGGTCGTCTTTTTCGGCCAAAATAGCAAGCAACTGTGAGGCACTCAGCCCCTCGTAACTACCTTGTTTTTGTTGCTTTTTTATCGCCGATTGCATGGCGTAATTGTAACACCCATGGCTACAAAATGCCTTAAAATACAGACTCATAGTGCAGCTTTCTATGGCCTGTCATCAGCGCGATGTCGTACCCATCAAGGAGCCAATTGATCTGTTTCCCTGTCAGTGAAACGACCTCATCGCCACGGCGAGGCCAGCGGAACTTCTCCTCGGCCAAGGCTTTGTAATACAACACAAAGCCATTGTCTTCCCAGTACAGGCACTTGATCTTGTTGCGCCGCCGGTTGGTGAAGGCGTATAGGCCGCCATCGAAGGGATTGTGGCCCAGCTCCCGCTCAACAATGGCCGCCAACCCGGCACTGGCTTTTCTAAAATCTACCGGGTCCCGGTACAGGTAGATCCGGGGCATGTCGTCTGCCGGACGAAAATAGCGGGTAGTCACAGCTGCTCCAGCAGCTGGCGAACCACCGGTACATTGTCGGCGCAGATGCCGCGCAGTACCAGACCGTTGGGTAATGACAGCGTCAGGCCGCCACTGTTCTCGGCGCGATAATCTACGGCTGCGAAGCCGCTACTTTCCCGCGTCTTCTTTCGACGCCCTGTACCTCCCTCCAACTTACGGCACCAATAACCGAAGCGCTGATAGGGCAGCTCATTGTCCCTGCAAAACTGTTTTTGCGATTGGTCAGAATCCTTCCACTTGTTTAATTCCTGCTGCCAGTAGGCAGCCAAAGCTGCCGGGGTAGTTGGGTCGCTCATGTGCTTCTCCTGTGAATTAGGCAATCAGGAGAAAGCATGGTTAAAATCGTGGCGAAATAACAGGTGTCGATTTAAGGGCGCTTACGGAATACCCCTAGTCAGCAAGTGCCCGCAAATAAAGTTCCCGGTGTACGTTTCCGCCGCTGAGTATAAGGCCAACTTTCTCTCCCGTATTTAAACTCTTTTCTTTCATCAGACCTGCCAATGGCGCGGCACCTGCGCCCTCAGCAATGTTGTGAGTATCACTAAAGTATATACGCATGGCAGACAGAATCTGTTCGTCGTTAACGGTGATAATTCGTGTCACGTTTTCCCTGATAATCTCCAGCGCCTGTGCGTTGGGAACCCGTACGGCCATGCCATCGGCCAGGGTATTTGCCGTTGGTGTTTGAATACAATGGCCCGCCTTATAGGATTGGGCATAGCAATCTGCATTGTTAGATACCACGCCAATAATTTCGGTTTCCAGTCCCAGTGCATTTCGGGCACAGATTATTCCGCATATTCCCGAACCCAGGCCAATGGGGACGTACACGCGTTTTAAATTGGGTTGGGCACGGAAAAACTCCATGGCATAGGTGGCGACACCTGACACCAAATCCAGATGGAAAGAGGGCATACGATGAAGCCCTCGTTCTTTTGCCAGAACTTCTGTGTAGGGTACGGCCTCGTCAAAATCAGCTCCGTGCACGACCAATTCTGCTCCAAGCGCTTGCATCGCAAGGTTCTTCTCAGGGTTGTTCCCCTCAGGCACAACTATCACGCTGTGGATGCCCTGGCGTGCTGCCGCAAAGGCGATGCTCTGGCCATGGTTGCCTCGAGTGGCAGTTACCACTCCTCTGACATCGG
>QNFP01000334.1 GCA_003645535.1 Gammaproteobacteria bacterium
GACAGGCATGGGGATATCGTAAGGGCTAACGGATGGGATGTTCGTGACTATAAGAAAAATCCTGTAATCTTATGGGCGCACAATCATGAGCAATTGCCTATAGGTAAGTCGTTGCGTATTATTAGGAAGCCTAAAGAAAAGCAGCTATTGTCTGTCGGTGAGTATCCATCTGCTGAGTTGTACGAGTTCGCTAATACTGCATTTAGGCTTGCTGTTAATGGATTTCTTAACGCGGTCAGTGTAGGCTTTAAGCCTAAAGAGTACACAGCGCTGGACGAAGAGGCGCCGTGGCTTGGTTACGATATCATTAAACAGGAGTTGTGGGAGTATAGCTTTGTGCCTATTCCTGCTAATCCTAACGCATTGCAAAACGCTGCTAATGCAATTGCTGGTGGTGTTAAATTTGTGAGACGCTGGGCAGAAGAAGTTCTTGATACTACGAAGGACGTTGATCTTACAGACATGAAGGAGGCTAAAGCTGTGCTGGAAGGAAAGAAGGCTACTGTTCTTATTGGCGACGGAAATGAAGGCTGCGAAGAATTTACAGAGATTGCGGAAATAAAAGATATATCCCCTCAGCCACTAACTAATGAAGGTATTGCGGAATTAGTCAAGAGAGATCCTGAGCTTATCCGTGAGATCCTGGCTACGCTTCCGGGTGATGACGCTGCCGTTACAAATGAGGCTATAGACGATATCATAGAGAACGCTGGTGAAGATAACGATCCTGTTGTTTTCACCCTAATCGCAGAGCCGACGTTCGACGTTGAAGAGTCGGTCATTACTAATATGGTAGCTGACGCAGTTACCAAAGTGACTGGTCGATTGATCGACAGGGAGGTTTAGAAATGGAAATGACTCAGAGTCAACTGACTGAAATGATTACTAACGCCGTTAAGGCTTTTCATGACAAGGGGGAGGAGAAAACAGAGAAGAAACCTACTCCTATTGTCGCGCCGTCTGGCATGAAGCGTGACTTGACGCAGGTTGATAAGGGAGAGCTTAATCTTAGCATGGGGCGCATCATGCGCGCACTGATTGGTGGCGGTGGCTCGGCTGCTGGCGCTATCGAATACTCTAAGAGTGTTTTTGGTGATGGGCCTGATAGCCTGATCCAGAAGATTCTTATTGTTGGCAGTGATCCGGCTGGTGGGTTCCTGGTTCCTGATGAAGTATCCACGATGTTTCTTGATTTGCTCCTGCCGTTTGCTGTTGTGCGTAGCATGAATCCTACTCTCATGCCGATGTCTAGCGGGAACATGACAATTAATGGTGGCGATACTGGTCCTTCTGCTAGCTATATTGGTGAAGCGAAGAAAATCCCCGTTAGCGGAGCGACGTTCCGTAGGGTGAATCTTAGTGCCAAGAAGCTGGTTGGCATGGTTCCGATTAGTAACGATCTAATCAGAACGTCTTCGCCCGCCGCTGATAAGGTTGTTGCCAAGTGGCTGTTCCAGGCGATGGCTAATCGTGAGGATCTTGCGTTTATCCGCGGAGATGGCGCAACAAACACGCCGCAGGGACTCTTGCATTTGGCTGGTCTTGTTAGGAATATGACTGGTACTGGCACCCTGGCGCAAGTAGAGAAGGATTTCTCGGCACTTAAACTGTATATGAGACAGGCGAACTTGCCGATGGACAGTCTTGGCTATCTGATCTCTCCTCGTATTGAGGACTTCCTGTGGTTGCTCGCGCATCCCACTAATGGTACATATCCTTTCCGTGATGGAATTGATAAGGGCACTATTAACAATCATCCCTACGCCTGCACCACGCAGATCCCCGAGGATCTCGGCGGCGGCACTGAGTCAGAAGTATATTTCTGCAATTTCTCTGATGTTGTTATTGGGGATACGATGTCTGCTAAGATGGATGTTTCTACTGAGGCGTCCTATGAAGATGGTGGAGTGCAGGTAAGCGCATACCAGCAGGATCTTACTTTGCTGCGTACGATCTCCGAGCATGACATTAACACTCTCAGGGCTGAGGCAATTACTGTTCTTGATAAGGTTACTTGGGGCGCATGATGAGTGAGCTTACTAAAATTAAGTTCCTTGTTGGTGTGCCGCCGTATAACGCTGGTGAATTCGCTGGGCTTACGGAAGAGAAACTGAAGGCGGTAGATCCCAAGTGCTACGTTAAGGTAGACGATGATGGGGAGCCGATTAAAGCTGTCAAGGTAAAAACTGATGAGAAGAAGAAAGGAAGTGCGAAATGAAAAAGTCTATTGGAACTGATATTCAGGTTAACTCTTGCCATGGGTTGACTACTGTTCTCGTTGCGGCTAACACTGTGACGCTTAAGGCACCCGTAGAGAGGAAGGGCGTTGGCCATTTCTTGGTTATCGCGTTTGAACAAGCTGCTCTTGCTGGCGTTGCTCTTAGCGCAATGGCTATTAGGAATGGCGGGAACACCGCTGACCTGGCTACGTTCGATAACGTAACGCTTGGCCCGACAACTGCGAAGGCTGATGCAAGTATTGTATTGTCGCTTGACGAGTATCTTGCGGATGGCGCCGGTAGCGGTGGGGTTATCAGATTTCTGTTTACTCCCGCTTCTGCGCCTGATAGCTATTCGGCATTTATTATCTCAGCTCCTAAGAGTCAGCCGGGTGAAGCGGTTGACGCCAATGGTAGCATGTATTATTTGAACGAGGCATAGAAATGATTGAGATTACAACTCCTGCATCAAGTAGAGATTTGACTACATCTGCTGAATTGCTTAAACATTGGGTTGGTAAGCAGCCTGATTTGGATGTTGTTAATCTCGCCATTACTTCTGCGTCAATTAATATTGCTCATTGGTGTAGACGTGAATTTGTGCAGCAAGAGTATATGGAATATCTTGAGGCCCCCGAAAGGATCAGACTCGTTATCGCAGAGTCACCAATTATATCTGTTAGTGAAGTTATTGTTTCAGGTGATCCAGTTACAGACTACACTATTTTTGAAAAATCTGGGATTCTGTTAAGAAACGATGGCGTACCCTGGACGGGGCCTGTTGTTATGGGCGGTGCATTTGGTACTGATGTATTAGTGTCAGAGGGACTGCTCTCAATAACTGTTGACTACATCGCTGGATATACAACTAGAGCAATGGATGAGGCGAACATGGATTTGCCTGCTGATCTTGAGCTTGCTGCTATCACATATGCTATTGAGCTGATTAATATGACTCTTGAAAAGCCTATTGGCGATCCGATGTCAGTAAAGGTTGGAGGGTTCACAACTGAATACAGTGATACTGATACAATGACTGGATCTGGGTCTGGGTATTGGGCGGAGGCAGTTGGTGATCCTAGCATGCTATGGTTGCCGCTGCCTGTTAGGCGCGTACTGATGGCCTACAGAAGGACGTTGTAATGTATGCAACGATAATCAATTACCTTCCAGAAGAGATTACTATTAAAAGAATAAACGGCAGGACCAAGGATCTTGTTCCAGAGACAGTTATTCTTGGTGTCTTCCCGGCTAGGATTGAAGACGTTACGATAAACAGAACTAGTAAAGATGGAGTAGAGTTCATTGAGCCATCTAAAAAAGTATTCATTGCAGATGAGGACAGGATTGTTGGCGTTGGTGATGTTGTAGTGTTTGGCGAGGGTGACGAGCGAGAGGTAACAGCCGTCGGATCTGGCACCATAGTAGGAGACTACAGATTTATTGAGATAACATTATGAGATTACAAGTAAGAGTAGACTCGACTGATGCGATGATTAGGATAACTAAGACGCTAGAGAAGAAAAGGGCCAGAGCGAATGAGGCCATGAAGGAATCTGCATATACTATTTTTGATGCAGCTATTGTATTGTGCGCGAAAAGAAGTGGCGCAATGCGCAAGTCTGGCAGTGTAGACGA
>QNFP01000335.1 GCA_003645535.1 Gammaproteobacteria bacterium
CAAAGGCTATATCGCCTTTGGCTAATTGACTACCGCGCACGCCTATTTTTTTGATCGGCGATGGTAAACCGTGAACAGCTCCAAGCCGCTCAACCAGCTCATATTGTTCAGTCAAAACAATTAACTCATCGTAACAGGCGATAACAACAAGCTCCTCCGCATGCAGATATACCGCGCCTGTTAATTCACCGCCGCAATGAGCAAGCTCACGAGTATCCAGAAACACTTCGTCGCCAATCTTACTAACGAGCTTGTCTCCGAGGAGAAAGCCAAAAAGTTGATCGGGGCGATTAATTCCGTACCAACTCAGCAAGGCCGGAGAGCTGATGCGCTGATTATCAAGCTGCCAGTCACTCGCATGGTTCAAGAAAAATCCGGTAATAGCCAACATCAACACAAAAAAAGCAGCGCTTAGTCCAAATCTGCGATGCCACTTTTTAAGCCGGGTAATTTCCTGCCGGGAAGAATCTGGTTTACTCATCAATTACTGATTGCCCGCCAGGGATTACCTGACCATTGAGATAGCCTTGAGTACCAGGATGTACTTGACCGTTAAGGTATAGAGCAAATCTGGCCACTCTAGTTACCGCCCTTACCGACAGTGTTGCACCGGTAATACCATCGACAGCGCCATCCAGGTCGGTGCCATTTTGCTGCAGAGCTAAACCGACAAACTGCCCAGTAAAAAAAGGATATCTTACTTCGTCGCCGCGACTCTCGCGAAACTCTAGGATACTGACACTGTCTATTCGATTACCTGTAGTTTTATTACCTGTAGTTTGATTGTCGACAATCACCACACCAATTGTAATCGGCCGTGTTTTGCCAATTTCATCGAAAATCCAGGCACTCTTATTCCCATAGGACCAATAACGAATACGCAGTCCTCTGTAGTCACGATTAAATATATCTTTGGCTCGCTGCCGGTCAGGAGTTTTCAGCCAAAAGGACTGAACTTGAGGAATAGCCGCGCTGAAAGTCTGTTGCAGAAACGCCTCAGGCGTAAGGTATACACCCCTGGCCAGCGCAGAACTACTAAGCAGAGCCGCTAGCAGGGGAAACAAATAAAAGATTGAGATTCGATACATATGTTGCGGACAAACTGTCTGTCTCAACGCGGCGCCCAAGCCTTAAATAAAAGCATGTGGGACAGTAATTTGCAGTTTGAGGTAACGATCAGAAACTCCAGCCAACGCCCAGATTGAAACTGTCTTCGCCGTTTTTCTGATCGGCCCAGTCTGCTTTGAAAACCACATTCTCTACCAGCCAGAAATTAACACCCAGATCCCATTCTTCGACCTTAGTATCATCGTTGTCACCGGCATTGTTATCCCATTCGCTGTAACGGACAAAGAAGCCCCACTGAGAGTTCAGTCGATAGGACGGCTCCACATACAAACCTTCCTGCTCGTCGCGACCAAACGCTTCAGCCTCATCACCTTCTATATCCCATATAGCGTATAAAGCACGCAAGCCAAAACCGCCAGCCTGATAAATAACATGGGTCTCCCATAATAATGCACTGGCATCATCAATGCCTTTGCCCTGTGCGATATCCTCCTGATACTGCAAAGTTGTTGCCAACTCCAGGCCCGCAATACCGGTATATTTAAGCCGCCCAGTGTACGCAAAATCTTCGGCCGTGGCCTTGCTAACCTTTTGCCGGCCTTTACGGGGCAAGAATGCATCCTTGCCATCCGTTGGCGTTTCCAGGCCGCTGGTCGCCGCTACATCATAGGTAAATCCAGGAGCCATTTCGCCACTCAGCATTACCCCACCCTCCCACCAGGTAGCGGGTATGATGTTTTTTTCGACAGAATTACGTTCAACGCCATAAAACGTGTCGGGTTCGTGGGTTTCATTAATGATGCCGATGGGAATAAGGAACTGGCCAAAAGTAGCATTGTGATTATCCGTATAATCCCATTCGATATAAGCCTGTTCGAGTTCTACTTCACCATTTTTATCGTCGCCTGCTATCGAGTGCTCGAGTTCAACTTCAGAAAAAAGTCGTACGTCATCGGTAAATTCATGTTCGACAAAAAGTACGAAGCGGTGAGAATCGATCTCGTTATCACTATTTTTTTTATCGTTGTAATGCATCTCACCATAACCACCAATATGCGTTTTATCTGCCCAACTGGCAATTTTTGCGTAGCTTTCAGTGCTAGAGGCAATTGTTTCCACTGCATCAGCGGTATCCTCTACTTTCTGATCGGTCTGTCTTACCAATTTTTTGAGGGCCTCTATTTCGGCTTGCTGGCTTTTTATCAGGGCCATAATTTCCGCCATGGTCGGCTCGTCTGTAGATGCATTACCTGCACAGGACATCATAGCCATAGCGATCCCCAGCGTGGCATTCATAAACTGCTTTTTCATAGTTGTTTTCCCTTTAGTAAAAAATTAGTCACATGCTGATCCAGGCGAAAATATTTCTTCAATTGACCTTTTGTCTGGATTGCCCCTTCCAGATCAGATGCTCTTAAAGGCATTTGCTTTCAGCGGGTTGTTTTGTATGAGTGAGTGAACACCAACACCGCAATGGTATTGGCATGAAGCTCTAAATGCAACTTATTATCATTCGCATTCGTATTTATGGGGAGGGAGTGGCATAATGTCTGCCGCCCTGTCCGCTCACCTCTAATCTCCGGAGCAGCTTTTATGTTTTTTCTGCGATTTTTTATATTCAGTTTCGTGTTGGCTAATCAGGTAGACGCGGGGCAGATTAGAGAATATTGGGTAAGCGCCGAAAAGGTGGTCTGGGACTATGCCCCAACCAACAAAAACCTCATCATCCCGGAAAAAGGACTTGGCCCCTGGGGCAAAACAACACGCTATGAAAAGTATCGGTATTTTGCTTACAGCGATGACACGTACACCAGGAAAATAGAACAAGCTGAATGGATGGGCATTCTTGGCCCCCAGTTGATCGGTGAGGTAGGCGACACCTTCAAAGTCCACTTCAAGAATATGGCCGACCGGCCGTTATCCATGCACCCGCACGGATTGCGCTATGACGAAGACAACGACGGTGCTGATTTGCGCGGTGCCGGCGGCATCATACAGCCCGGTCACAGTTATACTTACACCTGGCATCTAGATGAAAAATCAGGGCCAGGGCCAGCCGATCCCTCTTCGATTGTGTGGGTCTATCATTCCCACGTTAAACCAGTTGAAGAAGTATATGCCGGCTTGATTGGCACCATTGTGGTCACCGCAAAAGGCATGGCTCGCTCACCCCAGGATCCACGCCCTAAGGACGTCGATCGCAGTTTTACGACAATGTTTATGGTGTTTGACGAAGAAGACGGTGAAGAAGGTGGTCTGATGCACGCCATGAATGGTTACATTTTTGGTAATTTACAGGGTATAGAAGCAGATGAGGGTGACAAAATCCGCTGGCATCTGGTGGGTATGGGTTCAGAAGTGGATTTACACACCGCCCATTGGCACGGAGAAACCGTACTCAATGGTGGTCGGCGCACCGACGTTATCGATCTAATGCCATCGACCATGACCTCGGTAACCATGGACACCAGTAACCCCGGCACCTGGCTTTATCACTGTCATGTCGCTGATCACATAACTGCCGGTATGATCACTCGCTGGAAAATACGTCCGAAAGCTGAGCCCTGAGCAATGGCCCTAACTGTTCATAGTTCAAGTTCAAGTTCTATTCGGCCAGCAAGGCTGGCGAATTGTATCCACTTATAAAGAAAGTTTTTAAGGATACCTGGCTTAATGACTGTTAACACACCCCATGGCGTTCTTGACGGTAAGGTTGCGCTGGTAACGGGCGCTACCGGCTATATTGGTAAAGCCATCGCACTCAAGCTAGCTGGTGAGGGCGCAA
>QNFP01000336.1 GCA_003645535.1 Gammaproteobacteria bacterium
CTGTAGCCACTCTGTCCGTCTCATAAGCGCCCCTCCTCGGGGTACTATGAGAACCGGACAGGTCATGTGCTACAAGACCGGACAGTTTATGTGTTACTAACACCGCTAGATGCATTGCTTGCTATAAAAAAGGAAATTGGAGAAAATAACCGCCGGGACTGAGTTCCCGGTTTAGTTCAAATCTAATGGAGTGCCTTCAGGCACAAGGAATAGAAAAATGAAAAAGTCTAAACTTTTGAAGATGGGCCAGTTGTTCAGCGTAACTATGGTAGTGCTGATTTTTCTGGGAGGTACGGCAGGTGATTTGCTCGCTGAACAGCTGGAGTCAGGCAGTGCGACCACATCAGCTTTATCAACTATCAATATCAATACGGCCTCAGCGGACCAGTTAGCTAACTCGCTCACTGGTATCGGTAATGCAAAGGCCCAGGCAATAGTCGAGTATCGGGAGCAAAACGGTGCTTTCACTAACAAAAACCAATTGTTAAACGTTAAAGGGATTGGCGAATCGACGTTGACTAAAAACAGTGCGCTGATCGTGCTCAAATAACTGACTGCTTATACAAGCTAAAAAAAACGGCTGCACTTTTGTGTGGCCGTTTTTGCTTGAGAGCATTGATCGAATAATAATAGAACATTAAATATTTCCTGTTAACGGGGCTTGCAAACTCTCGGCAGCAATGCATTTCAAAAGTGCAAGGCGCGTATACGCTTTCAGGATGTCGTTATATCCCGTGGAATAATTCTTCTGTGGACAATGCGTTAGGCAGTGTCTGCAAATACCCGTGTATAATTCACGCCGGCAGTCATCAACCGGGAATATCTCATGAGTCGTTTTCAAAATATATGTGTGGTCGCCAGGCTGCGTCATACGGAGGTGCTTGAAAGCCTGCGTCGGCTGGTGGCCTTTTTGAAAACCGACGGGCGTAATGTTTTTGCCGAAATCGTTACCGCCGAATTACTGGGTGATCCGGATATCAAAACGATCAACCGTGGTTCGGTTGAGGGCACTGTGGATTTAGTCATTGTAGTGGGTGGTGATGGCAGTATGTTAGGTGCCGCGCGTGCACTATCTGATCTGAATGTGCCACTTCTGGGCCTGAATCGCGGACGCCTCGGGTTTCTGACTGACATACATCCGGATGAAATGGAAATCGGCATTGGCCAGGTGCTGGCGGGGAAGTTCAGTACCACGGATCGCTTTTTGCTGGAAATGGCAGTGGAAAGAGATGGTCAGGCCGTCGCCAGTGGGCTTGCATTAAATGATTTTGTTCTGCATCCGGGCAAGTCAGTACGGATGATGGAACTTGAGCTATATATCGATGGGCAATTTGTTTACAGCCAGCGTTCTGATGGACTGATTGTATCCACGCCGACCGGTTCTACCGCCTATGCTCTGTCCGCAGGAGGGCCCATCATGACCCCTGAACTCAATGCCATGGTACTGGTGCCCATGAATGCGCATACGCTGTCCAATAGACCCATTGTCGTCGATGGTCAGAGTAGCCTTGAAATATTAGTCGGCAAGCGCAATGAACTGCACCCACTGGTTACCTGCGACGGCCAGACTGACATTAATACTGAACCGGGAGATGTCATTAAAATTAATCGCAAACAACAGCCAGTACGTTTGATCCATCCAATGGGCCACAATTTCTATGAAACATGTCGTAATAAGCTGGGTTGGGGCACCAGACTGGACTCCGGCTATATTCATACGGAAAGGTGACAAGCTTTATGACGGTAAAGTGGCGAGAAATGGAACATCTGTCGCCGGATATGGATCTGGATATGCTGGTTCTTGCGCTAAACCGACTGGGTATTGATCATAAAATTGCCCGGGAGGATGGCGGTACGCGTTTATGGGTCACTGATACAGCCAATCCTGACACAGTCATAGATATTCTCGGCCGGGTGCGCGGCATGTCGAAAGCCAACAGTAGAGAATTAGCCGCCAAACCACCAACGGGTATTATTGTACGCACTTACTTGATGCGCCTGCCGGTGACTATTATTACCCTGGTTCTAGGTGTTCTGGGTACTGCTCTTGTTAGTGTAATGCCGGATTTGATACCGGCGGTTACTTTTCAAAATTTCACCATCGCTAACGGCCAGGATATTACCTTTGAACCCTTGCGGAAAGCTTTTGCTCGTGGTGAGTGGTGGCGCCTTGTCACCCCAGCATTTCTGCATTTTGGGGTGTTCCATATTGTATTTAATAGTTTATGGTTGTGGGAGTTCGGACGCAGGATAGAGTTACTGGTGGGTAGTGGAGCTTATCTGGTTCTTGTTTCGGCGCTGACAATAGGGGCAAATGTTGGCCAGTACCTTTGGAGTGGCCCGGGGTTGTTTGGCGGACTCTCCGGTGTAGTGTACGGATTACTTGGCTATATCTGGATTCGCGGCAGGCGGATACCTGATCCTTTGTTATTGTTACCTAAAGCAATTCTGCCACTTATGCTGGTCTGGCTGCTGGTTTGTCTTTTGGGCATAGTCGATATGGTGATTCGGGGAGGCGTCGCTAATGGCGCTCATGTTAGCGGTCTGGTGATCGGGATGATCTTCGGGGCATTTGGAGGAAGAAAGCGCAACATTGAGACGTAGCCAATGTGACGACGTCAGTTTGAACCAGGGCAAAAATTAAAGCATGAATATCGCACAGATTATCGAAATGATCGATCCGGAGATATACAAAAACCTGACCAGCGCCATCGAGTTGGGTAAGTGGCCAAATGGTGTTGCCTTAAGCCAGCCGCAAAGAGAGCTTTGCATGCAGGCTATTATTGCCTACGACGTCAAGCATAAGCCTGAAGCAGAGCGGGTAGGGTATGTGGCTAACATCGGTGATGCCTGTGGCAACTCAAAAAATGCAGGCGAGACGGAAACCAGGCCGGTAAAGCTTCCAGATCATTAGCGGACACAGTAACGAGCAGGGAAACAGGAAAACATGCAGCAATTAACCAAAGGCCACCTGTCGAAAATGGTGGCCGCTATCGGGACTCAATCCGATCCTGTCCAATATTCGCTGCCTCTTGATGAACACCTCCTGCCTTTAAATCCACTGCTGGGCCAGTCGCTGCAGATAGAATTCGCGGGCGCTATTCGTTGCACCCACTGTGGGCGCGCCAGCAAAAAGAGCTTTAATCAGGGTTATTGTTATCCGTGTTTTAAAAAACTGGCGCGTTGCGACAGGTGCATGGTAAGCCCAGAAAAATGCCATTTTGAGCAGGGCACCTGCCGCGAACCCGAGTGGGCCCAACAGTATTGTATGACTGACCACATTGTTTATCTGGCTAATTCTTCAGGCGTCAAGGTGGGTATCACTCGTGGCAATCAGATCCCGACTCGCTGGATCGATCAGGGGGCCACTCAGGCCCTGCCTATAATGCGTGTAGCAACGCGCTATCAGTCAGGACTGGTAGAAGATGTTTTTCGCCAACACGTAGCCGACAGAACCAATTGGCGTGCCATGTTAAAAGGTAACGCAGCTGCCATTGACCTCTCTGCGGTCAGGGATCAACTTTTCGAGCAATGTTCTGTAGAATTAGAGGAGTTAGTAACACGCTTTGGTCTACAGGCTATTCGTCCTATTGACGAGGCCGATAGCATTGATATTTGTTACCCGGTTATCGAATTTCCCATCAAGGTAAGCAGCTTTAATTTTGATAAAAACCCAATGGTAGAAGGCATACTAATGGGTATCAAGGGCCAGTATCTGATATTTGACACCGGTGTTGTCAATATTCGTAAATATACCGCTTATCAGGTAAATGTCAGGCACTGATATCGCAGCATAATTTGCAGTGATGATGGCGGTTCTTTGCGCA
>QNFP01000337.1 GCA_003645535.1 Gammaproteobacteria bacterium
CCCGCGTTTGGTTTGAAATCTTAAGTTTCTTTTATTCGCTTACTGAGCAGAAATCAGTTGCCCAATAGGCCACTCGGCAATCCACCTGCCTGCTTTTCATCGGCCAAAGCCTTGCAGTTATCGGCCCAGTCGTAACCGGCCATCAGGCGTTTATGGCGGGATTCAATCATCTTGCGCATGCTTGGGTCGGTGAAAATATAGGCCTGGTTATCGATAATGGCTTCGAGCACCTGTCTGCCAACTGCATCGGGATGCAGTCCACCGGCTAACACATCAGCGATACTTTCCTTTTCACTGGGCGGCGCAGCGCCACCGTACTCATCCTGACGATTACGAGTGGATGAGGCGATATTGGTGGCGACCGCGCCGGGACACAACACTGAGATGCCCAGGTCGGTTTTACGATTCTCCGCCATCATGGTTTCCATAATACCGACTACTGCAAACTTGGTGGCATTGTATGGACCGGCACCGCTTAGGCCGACCATGCCTGCCATCGACGCCGTGCTGACCACATGACCGCCTTCACCGTGGGAATTAATTAAAGGTACAAAAGCCTGCAGGCCATGGACTACGCCCCATAGGTTGACATCAACCACCCATTCCCAGTTGCTCATCCTGCAGGTTTCGCTTTTACCGAAGACACCGATACCGGCATTGTTGCTGAGCACATGTACCTTGCCAAAGGTATCGACAGTTTTTTGCGCGGCGGCCAGTACATCCTCACGTTTGGTGACATCGAGTACCACGCCAGCGACCTCATAACCTTTGGCTTTAAGATCATCCACCTGTTCCTGCAACGGTCCGGCTTCAATGTCGGCGAGCATCACCTTCATACCCGCCTCTGCAAAGGCTCGAGCCATACCTAACCCCATGCCACTGGCAGCACCCGTAACAAATGCCACTTTTCCTTTTACATCTTTCATATTATTTTTACACCCGCCGACGCTGCCGCCCAGGGTGCCTCCTGTTTATGTATGAAGGGGGATTATGCCTTGCTATTAACGTAATTTGCTACTCTAATCCAGTTACACCGGCTTCTAGTTCTTTTAAACGCTTTCGGTTGGCCCGCTCTTTTGTAAAACGCTCGTTAATATCCCGCGCATGGGCGACCGACCCAACAGGTTCGCCTTTATTATCCAAAATAATCGCGAAACTGAGTTCCACATAGAACTCCGTGCCATCAGCACGGAGCGCTTTAGTCGGTAAGGCTTGTCCTACGAATTTGGTAAGCGAATCAGCGATAGCGCGATTAAAGCCTTGCCAGTGCGCCTCTCGAAAAGATTCCGGAATAATAATATCCAGACTCGCTCCTATTGCAGTATCCGCAGAAAAACCAAATATTCGCTCGGCGGCAGCATTCCAGACACGAATAGCGCCAGACAGATCAGCAAAAATAACGGCGTCGGGAGATTGAGACACCAACAAGTCGGAGATATCGATTTCGCTCATTGGGTATTCCGGTGTTAATTAATATGGGTTGTGTTTGAAGATACAGCCATGAGAACAAATATCCAAATAGACGACAGGGATGGAAAGTGTCCACTGCCGATACTTGTTTTGTATATGGACTCGATACATCCAACAGGGAGGTGCCAATGATTCTAATTGACGTTTCTAATTACGGCTGATCGCCTAGCGTCAGTGGCAGCGACTCGTCTTTGACCCACTCGGACATAGACCCATCGTAAATCGCTATGTTGCGGTGGCCGGTAAGATGAAGCGCCAGTGCATCCATGGTTGCTGAGATACCACCACCGCAATAAACAATTGCGCGCTGAGCTTGCAGGGCGCCGCTATCGCGGAATTTTTCACTCAGAGTTTCTACAGGCAGAAACGTACCATTATCAGCGTCGATCAGATTGCCACAGAAAACATTGTGGCTACCCGGAATATGTCCGGCTCGACCATAACGATTGTTATCTCCACTGTACACATCAGGAGGCAGAGCATTCAGCGTGCAGGCACTACCATCTTCCATAATTCGTAACACATCTTCCTTGTCCGCCCACATTTCCGGCCGTGCACCAACGGTTAGTTTTCCATGCGGATGGTCAGCTATGACATTGTCCACAGCCCGACCTTCAGACTGCCATTTTTGCCAACCACCATCCAGCACAGCAACATTATCAAAACCGACCGAACGGAACATCCACCAGGCGCGGGTGGCCCACATGGGCATACCGTCGTTGTATAGCACGACCGTGCTGTTATCTGATATTCCATGGGCAACAGCGCGCTCACGAAATTGCCTGGGTGGCAACATCGTAAATGGAACATCCGTGCTCTGATCAGCAAACTCTTTTGCTAAATCCAGAAACCCCGCGCCCGGAATATGTGCATCGCACCACTTATCGTAACCACTATCCACCTGGTAGCCACCAGCCTCTTTAACCTGTAAGGAAATGGAGGTGTCGAATACCCGAAGATTCGCTTGCCCGAGATTATCAGCGAGCCATTGCGTACTAACCAATGCGCTATCAAGTTTCATAATTATTCTCCATGGTGCAAATGAGGTTCGCGTTGAATATTAATGATCCATTTGCCTTCTAATTTCTGCTACGCCCGTGCTACCAGCCATTCACTGCCATTTGGTGCTTTTGGATCATTTACTGGGAGTGGAGCTTAACTCTGAATTTGCAACAACTTGTTTCGATCCTGCTCCCCACCTGGAGATACAATCCGCGATTTCCGATGCACCTGCTGTCAGGTAGGTGACCCGTTCGCGGTCGACCACATATAAATTACCAACCGTCAGCAGCGGCGTTAATGGAACAAATACGGTCAAAAACCCGTTGTCATGTTCTTCCATAACGAAACCATACGCCGCTACCCCGGGTCCATGGATTTCTACCATCACCGGTGGATATGCAGTTTTACCTTCTGAGAATCCTTTGGTGACATTGGCGACAATTTGATAACCGGGAATCTTATTGAGAATAGCCCCTTCGAACTTATCGTATGTGACAACCCTGCGGATTAGTGAACCAACGATCCAGCTAAATAACCCCACCACTGCAAGGGCGGCAATAATGGCAATGACGAGCGCAAGCAAAGCGCCAAAAGCAGATTCCAGGCCAAGCGGTGCAGCGATTGTTTTTAGAATCTCCGTCAGCTTTACCAATAGTAGAAATACAATGCCGAGTGGCACGATGATGAGCAAACCGTATACTACGGTGCCCGCCTTTGACATCGAGTGAGAGGATTTCTGTTGCATATCGATTATCTCCATTGTGCTTATTTTATAATGAAGGACGAGCCACATTATGTTGTCTATTATGCAGCGAATCCGACTAGCATCCACCAGGCTGGTAAATAAATAATCTTTGCGACCGCTTTCGCGTTCAATTTTTAGGGGCCTGGCGCCACAGTCGCTTTTATGGTCAAACCCACTGCAATGTATCATGCAGGTGTTTCACCCTCGACCAGGATTATTGCTACTCAGCCGCTCAGGTTGCCAGGAACCTAGATGATAATTGCCTATATTTCCCATCCCGACTGCATGCTTCACGAGATGGGGGATAGTCACCCTGAACAACCAGCACGTTTGAATGCTATCAGCGACAGGCTAATCTCGTCGGGGCTGGAGACAGCATTGCAACATTACGATGCCCCGCAAGCCAGTCGCGATCAGTTACTTAGAGTCCACGGTATCGAGTATATCGAAGCGCTTTACGGCGCAGCGCCCCAGCAGGACTTTATATGGCTAGATGGCGATACTGCGATGAATCCACACACGTTAGGGGCGGCGTTGCGAGCAGCGGGTTCGGCCTGTCTTGCCGTTGATTTGTTACTTGAGAACAACCTGCAACGTGCCTTCTGCGCAG
>QNFP01000338.1 GCA_003645535.1 Gammaproteobacteria bacterium
AGCTGGGATCTGATTTTCAAACCTGAAAATGCAGCCAAATTAAAAGACATCGGTTTGGTGCTGCTTGATGACCCAAGCGAAATCCTTTCATTGGCGCTTCATTATCTGGGTTTAGATCCCAACAGCTTAAATAAGGCTGACTACGAAGAAAAAGCACTGCCTTTGCTGATGGGAATTCGTCCTTATATCAAATATTTTCATTCATCCCAATATATCAACGACATTGCCAATGGTGACATTGGTGTCGTGGTTGGATGGGGAGGTGATATCCTGCAGGCCCGTGATCGAGCGATAGAAGCCAAATCCGGGATCGAAATATCTTATTCCATACCCAAGGAAGGCGCAGCAACCTGGTTCGATATGATTGCCATCCCATCGGACGCAGACAATGTTGACAACGCTCACAAATTTCTTGACTTCCTAATGGATCCCAAGGTCATAGCCGGAATTACCAACTATGTATCCTATCCCAATGCCAATGCGGATGCCACGCAATATGTTGATGAGGCCATCCGCAATGATAAGACAATCTATCCCACAGAAGAGACCATAAAAGGTCTTTTTACAATGAAAGTGATGCCGCCTAAGATTTCTCGTGTAAGGAACCGGGTTTGGACCAAATTTAAGACTGGTTATTAATTCATCAGTAAAAACCTGTTATGCATTCAATTAGGATGCATAACAGGCAATTCATTCGCAACCACATATTTTACGCAAGGATGGTCGCAATTAACATGGTTTACTGCACTTAAGAGTGATTGATAGCCATCATCCGTTAAATAATACAGCCACGGGAGCACCATTTATATGAGCCAACCAGAAATTCTACCCGAATCCTCCACAGAAAAGACCTCTGATGCCTATATCCAAATTCGGGAAGTCACTAAAAAATTTGATGCAATAACTGCTGTAGACAATGTAGCCCTGAATATTGAACAAGGTGAGATTTTTGCACTTCTGGGTGCATCCGGATGTGGCAAATCCACATTACTTCGACTACTTGCAGGTTTTGAAAGACCAACAGCCGGGCGGATTATTATCGACGGAGAAGACATGCAGTCGGTACAACCGTATAACCGCCCGGTCAACATGATGTTTCAATCCTACGCTTTATTTCCCCACATGAATGTTACTCAAAATATCGCCTTTGGGCTGAAACAGGACAAAATTTCCAAAGCAAAGATAAAAAAACGTGTGGAAGAACTCCTTGAGCTGGTGCATATGGAAACATTTGCGAATCGTTTCCCCCATCAACTTTCAGGCGGCCAGGCACAACGCGTCGCTCTGGCGCGAAGTCTCGCCAAAAGGCCTAAACTGCTGCTTCTTGATGAACCAATGGCTGCTCTGGATAAAAAATTAAGGGAAAAAATGCAGTTGGACGTGGTCAACATCATTGAACGTGTTGGTGTAACGTGTGTTATGGTTACCCATGATCAAGAAGAGGCCATGACCATGGCCACCCGGATTGGTGTAATGCATGAAGGAAGGATCCTGCAAACCGGCACTCCCCATGAAGTGTATGAACATCCCAATTGCCGACGGACAGCGGAATTTATCGGCAGTGTTAACATGTTTTCAGGAACTGTCATGAAAAATTCAACAGACCAAGTCGTCATTGAAAGCCCTGAACTCGATGAGCACATATGCATTAACCACGGCATATCAAGTTCCACAGGGACACCGGTTTGGATAGCCGTGAGGCCCGAAAAAATTGCCATCAGTAAAAATATACCATCAGATAATAAATATAACTATGCCAGGGGAAAAGTGGAGGAGATTGCCTATGCTGGCGGTCTTTCAGTCTATCTTGTGAAAACCCCTAACAACAAGGTAATTCGTGCCACTCTGGCAAATGTAGATCGCCTTGTTGAAAACAGGATTACCTGGGACGATGAAGTATATCTTAGCTGGAAGGCTGGTGCACCAGAGGTGTTAACATGGTGATAAAACGATTTTTGCCATCCGGAAAAACATTGGTAATTAGTATCCCTTTTATCTGGCTCCTACTTTTTTTGGTGGCTCCCTTTGCCATTGTCTTTAAAATAAGCTTTGCAGAAATGGCAGTGGCAAGACCGCCGTTTACAGATCTTTTCAGCTATGTAGAAGAAAAATTATCAATCATCTTAAATGTTGGCAACTACCTTTTTCTACTAAAAGATCATCTATACGTAGCCGCATATCTGAGTTCGCTGAAAACTGCAGCCATAGCCACTTTTTTAGCCCTTTTAATCGGATATCCCATTGCATACGGAATTGCACGTTCAAATTCAGGTATTAGAAATTTGCTGTTGCTGGGCATTATACTGCCAAGCTGGACTTCCTTTTTATTAAGAATCTATGCATGGATTGGCATTTTAAAGACCAATGGCCTGATCAATAATCTGTTGATTAAATTAAATATTATCAATACTCCGTTGCACTTGCTGCACACAGATTTTGCAGTTTACATCGGTATTGTCTATGCTTATCTGCCATTCATGATATTACCGCTATACACAAACCTGGTAAAACTTGATGAATCCTATTTAGAAGCCGCCGCCGATCTTGGAGCAAAACCATGGAAAACCTTCCTTTTTGTAACCCTGCCTCTGTCCAAAGGTGGTATTATCGCTGGCTCCATGCTGGTGTTTATTCCTGCAGTTGGTGAATTTGTTATTCCTGCTCTTCTGGGCGGACCCGACACGCTGATGATCGGCAAAATTTTATGGGAAGAATTTTTCAGCAATCGAGATTGGCCTGTGGCATCAGCAGTTGCAATCATAATGCTTATTCTTTTGATTATACCCATGATGTGGTTTCATAAACACCAGACACAGGAGATGAAAAAAATATGAGTACAATGAGACGATCCCCTTTGCTGAACCTGTGGTTGGTAATAGGTTATGTATTTCTGTATACGCCTATAATTATTCTGATTATTTTTTCATTTAATGAATCAAAACTTGTTACAGTCTGGGCTGGATTTTCCACTAAATGGTACTGGGAACTGCTACAGGACAAACAGATGCTGTCAGCTGCATGGCTCAGTCTGCGGCTTGGCTTGATGAGTGCCACCGGTGCCACTGTTCTGGGGGTGCTTGCAGGACTTGTGATGGCAAGGTTTGGCAAATTCCGGGGTCATAATCTTTTTGCAGGTATGATCACAGCTCCTCTTGTAATGCCTGAGGTAATAACCGGGATATCTCTATTGCTCCTCTTTATATCCATGGAAAAAATATTTGGCTGGCCGTCTAATCGGGGTATGCTTACATTGTGGTTTGCCCATGTCACTTTTTGTTCAGCTTTTGTTGCAGTAGTCATCACTTCCCGCCTCCAAGAAATGGATGAATCAATAGAAGAGGCAGCTATGGATCTTGGTGCAACACCATTCAAGGTATTTACTGCAATCACGATCCCAATTATTACTCCTGCAATTGCCTCTGGCTGGCTGTTAGCATTTACGCTCTCCCTGGATGACCTGGTCATATCAAGTTTTGTAGCAGGTCCAGGTGCAACTACACTTCCTATGAAGGTTTTTTCCAGTGTACGCTTGGGTGTCAGCCCGAAAATCAATGCCCTGGCAACAGTTGTAGTGCTGGTAGTCACCATGTGCGCTGTAGTGAGCGGATTCTTCATGCTGCGAGCTGAAAAAAAACGTAAAATTGAAATCCAGTCTGCTCAGCGGAATGCGGAATCTGATTCACCAATAATCAATTAATAGAACAGGAAGTAAATACACTAAATTAAAAAAGATATTAAATTGGATTTTTTTTATAAGACAGTCATCAACCTCCGGCAAAGCCGGAGGC
>QNFP01000339.1 GCA_003645535.1 Gammaproteobacteria bacterium
GTCTGAGCAAGCGGCAAAAACGGCTGCGATAAAAAACTGGGTAATCTTGCATGGCATTGTCAGCCTCAGCAATAACCGCATTTTTCCGGAGTTGGATATAGATACCAATGAGATTATCGACGGGCTAACGGCAGATTTTTTGATGCCGTTCAAGCAGAGCCAGCGACAGCAGACAATAAACGGAGTGATTAGTGATGAATCTTCCGGCAGTTGAACTAAAGATACCTCCCACCGTAAGCGGAAAGTCAATTGATAAGCCCTCGTTTACCGAGCGGCTAAAACAGTCACTGTTAAATCCCACCGCTGGTATTTTATTACGCGTAATGGCGGCGCAATTTACCCTGCGTCCCGCATTGCGTAAATATCTCAAAGGTGTCGATGGCTGGATTAATTTTTCTGTGGGTCTTAAAACACGTTCAGGTACGGTGACACAGTCCATTTCTTTCCAGGATGGACGGATAAAGGTGAGCGGTGAAATACCCCCAAACGCCGACATCGTTTTGGACTTTAAAGACGACGAAGCTTTTGTCGATATGTTTACTTTGCCACCCAATGAGGCATTGAACCTGGTACTAAAAAATCGTGTCACGCTGGATGGCAACCCGAACTATTTGCAACTGTTTAACTTTCTTGTTTCTCTGTTGCTGAAAGACAAGCATGCAAAAATTCTTGCCAATGAACAGCAAAAAGACCTGATCGCCAGGCGCATTGAATTTGGCGAAGGTGATGAAAGCCTGTCAGATGAGCTGCAATCCCGACCGCAATATCGAATGAAGTGCACGTCTGTAGACGCCGGTGTTAAGGGCCTGGAAGACCCCTACCTTGCAGAATACAGCTTGCAAGACTTTCCTCGCCTGGAACAGTTCCTGGAGGATCACCTTACCAGTAAAGCTGAAATCTGCGCAGAGCGAGCCAAGCTGCTAACCGCCTGGTTCCGTGAGCACGGATTTGAAACCGATAAGGTCGAAGGCGAGCTGGCACCAGAAGTACGTATAGGCCGTGCATTTAAATATATGATGTCTAACAAGGCGGCAATTATTCGCAGCAACGACTTGCTGGCCGGAACCACCACCAGTAACGAGGTAGTGGGTGCAACAGTTTATCCGGACTCTAATGGCGGATCGATTTGGGGAGAGCTATTCTCCATTGATAAACGCAACTTGATTCCCTTTGATATTACACCGGAAACGATAGAGACACTGCATTCGGATGTTCTGCCTTTCTGGGCTAAACGAAATTTTGTCGAGTGGGTAAGAGATAAATACAACTACCCGGAAAGCCAGGTGATTAATGAGCGTTGGGTCGCTTATTTTGTTTGGAAGACCGTTGGTATTTCTCACACCGTGCCCGATTTTAAGCGAGTGTTAGATGTCGGCACCGATGGCATCATGGCTGATGTCGACGCGCGCATGGTAGATGTGGACCTGGATGATGTGGGTCGCGGAGCCCTGGCCGGAATGAAGCTATGCCTGCAAGGTATTAATACATACGGCGAAAATCTGGCGGCAGAAGCGGTTAAGCAGGGGCAGAACGAAGCCGACCCCAAGCGTAAGCTGGAATTGGAAAAGCTAGGACAAATCTGCGGCGACGTACCCCACGGTCCAGCCAAAACATTGGATGAGGCATTTAATTCAATTTGGATTGCCTGGCTGGCTTTGCATAATGAAAACGCCGATACGGGGTTGTCACTGGGGCGACTTGATCAGTTGTTGCAGCCCTACTTTGAAAGTGACCTAAAGCAGCTGAGCACCAGGGCCGAGCGCAGCGCTTATATCAAACATGCCATCGAATTGGCGGGCTGCTTTTTTATGCGTTGCACCGATCATTTTCCCATGACACCGGATATCGCAAATTTCTTATTCGGCGGTTCTGCTTCTAATCAGGCGCTAACCATTGGTGGGGTGACGCCTGAAGGCGAAGACGCGGTCAATGACATGACCTATATCTTCCTTAAGGTCACCGAGATGCTGTGAATTCGCGACGTCAATATGAATGCTCGCTTTCACTTGAAGAAGAACAGTGCTGCCTATCTGGACCGGTTGTGCGAGGTTAATTTTATTACCGCGGGAACTCCCTCGCTGCACAACGATGAGGCTATATTCAAGTCTCTGAAACCCCATGCTTACCCAATAGAAGATATTCGCGACTGGTCCGCCACCGGCTGTGTCGAGCAGACTCTGTCAGGCAAGCATATGGGGCATACCGGTTCTATTTTAATGAACCTGGTAGCGGGCATGGAGATGGCTTTGCATAACGGCTATCACCCTTTGATGGATTGGCACCTGGGTCCCAAAACCGGTGCCGTTGAAACGATGGCGACCTTTGACGAGTTTTTTGAGGCTTATATCACCCAGCAAACATTTTTAATTGATAAAGCGATTGAATATAACCATATGCTAGCCGACATTCATGCTAACTATCGACCTACGCCGGTGCTAAGCGCCATGATGGACGGCAGTATTCGCAATGCCAGAGATGTTACCAGCGGTGGTGCAACGTATAACTCATCGGGTGTTTCCAATATTGGCCTGGCCGATGTGACCGATAGCATGTTAATCATCAGGAAGCTGGTTTTTGAGGATAAAAAAATATCCTTCGCAGAGTTAAAGCAAGCCCTGGATAGTAACTTTAAACATGCCGCTGGCCTACAAGCGCTGGTGCAAAACAAAATAAAACTGTTTGGCTCAGGAGATGAGGCAGGCGTCGATATGGCCAACCGAATCGCTGGCCGATTGCATAAAATATACAATTCCAGGCGCAATTACCGAAACGGAAAATACACTGCCGGTTTTTGGTCTATGTCGCAACATGTCGCCTACGGCTTTCTGTCAGGCGCCCTGCCGTCGGGCAGAGAAGCGGGCAAAGCCTTTACCCCGGGTTTATCGCCGCAGCCCTTCGCCTCAAAAAACTTTCTCGACAATGTTTGTGACGTGGCCAAGTTAAAACCAGAATATATGGATAACAATATAGCGTTTAATGTGAAGCTGATCCCCGATGCCAGTGATAGCCGCGAGGAAACCGTTAACACCATGCAGTCTTATGCAAAAACCTATTTTGAGCAAGGCGGCATGCAAGTGCAGTTTAACGTGGTGACCTCAGAAACATTAAAAGATGCCATGGTGCATCCGGAAAACTACCGCAATCTCCTGGTTAGAATCTCTGGCTACAATGCTTACTTTGTGACCTTGAATCGGGAGATACAAACCGAATTGATCGAACGCACTGAGTTTGGTCTGTGAGTGCAGCGCCGCTGCTACTGGAAATAAAGGGCAACGCCCTTGATGACGGACCAGGCATTCGATCTGTGGTCTTCTTTAAGGGCTGCCCGCTTTCTTGCATTTGGTGTCATAATCCCGAGAGTATTCCCAAAGAGGTAGAAATTTCCTACGACAAAAGCCAATGTGTGGGCGCACAGGAGTGCGTTCAGGTTTGTCCAGAGGATGCATTATCAAAATCAAACCTGCAGTTTATCGATCGCGACAAATGTACTCTGTGTTTTAAGTGTGTCGATACCTGCCCGTCGACAGCGTTAGCGAGAGTAGGGGAAGAAACCAGTGTCGATGCTATCTTTAACAAGCTGATGAAGTATAAGCCTTTCTATGACACCTCCGGCGGCGGCGTTACCTTGTCAGGCGGTGAACCCACTATGCATATGGAATTTGTCTCTCAGCTATTACAAAAGCTAAAGGCACAAGGAGTACATACCTTGCTGCAAACTTGTGGCCTGTTTCCCTATGACAAATTTATGCAACTGCTATACCCCTATCTGGATCTGATTTA
>QNFP01000340.1 GCA_003645535.1 Gammaproteobacteria bacterium
ATTAGCTATCGCCCGGCTTCCAGACTCCGAAGGCATCTTCAGCAGGTTTCATATCTTGCTCGACTTGCTCCAGAAATTGTCCAGTGAAGTGATTTAAATCACCAAGTAATGACTTTTTATCCACACCAGGCTGGTCTTGATGTGCTAGTACATAACCAGTCACTGCTGATAAATATTGCATAAAATATAAATCGTTGTCAGCCGCAGGATCGTGCTTTGTTATCACGCTTTTGATGTCTGAAATCATCTCAGACGATAGTTGAATACCACCACTCATAATCTTTATTTCCTTAAATAAACACTCTCTTTACAATGGTGATATTCTAAGCTATTTCAAGGTAACCGAACAGGAATCATTATGTACAAACTCTGTATTTATGTCCCTGAAAACTCTGTGGAAAAAGTAAAACAGGCACTGTTTGATGTAGGCGCAGGTCGGATTGGTAATTATGATAGTTGCTGCTGGCAGACTAGCGGCGTTGGACAATTTAGACCACTAGAGGATAGTAACCCTGCTATCGGCTCATACAATCAAATTGAACAGGTTTCAGAAGTGAAAATAGAGATGGTCTGTGCGGATGCATTAATAAAAGCAGCAATTCAAGCACTAAGGGATAACCACCCTTATGAAGAACCGGCTTTTGATGTTTGGCCGTTAGCGGAGATTTAGAAAATAGAATGCTCTGTCTTCCCCTCATTAGTAAGTGTTTTTTTTCTCCAGTTACATAACTAGAAGACTATTTAGTAAGGCCAACTTTCTGTCACCGTGAATGAATTCACTAAAACACAGCCACCAACTTCATGTAAAAAGTCATCAATCGTATGAACATGTGCCGGTTGAGTATCATCATCATAAACCAAACAAGTAACAAGGTGATCGTTTACCGCATCTGCTTTTAAAAATAGATGCACATCATGAAAATACTCAAATACTTCTCCTTCTACAACCCCAAGCCTGTACGGTACTTCCCAATACAATAAACCATTATCCTCACGATATGCTCTATATGTGCCGTGTATAATCGTTGTATAGGTACCATCATCTTGCAACTTCGCTTGATGAGGTCGCTCATACTCCAACTGTCCAGTTATGCTGTAATGTTTGTATTGCCCAACACCCACAGACTGATAACGGCCAGTCTGTAATAATTTCGCCACATAGGGGTCCCCATTAAGCAGTTGATCTGCGCCACTATCAGTAAAGTAATAAGTATTCACAACCCCTTCTACCAGAGACTGATATCGCCCATCTGCAAGTAGTGTTGTTACAAAAGGCTCTTCTCTTTGCAATCTACCGTTTTCAAAATAAGTCGACTGAACACCCTCGACTAACGATTGATACCTTCCATCTGCAAGTAACTTCGCCACAAAAGGCGCTACCTCACGTACTGTTCCATCTGCAAAATAATGAACTAAATCACCCTCTACAACTGATTGAAAACTGCCATCAGCAAGTGTTTTTATAACATGAGACAGCGTATTTAGCAGAGCGCCACTTTCCGTATAAGATTCTTGAACGCCTTCTATCAACGACTGAAAAGTGCCGTTTGCCAATGCTTTCTCGACATAAGTGATTTCAGTAAACAAATCCCCACTTGGATAATATTCTTTTCGAATACCAACAATCAGCGTCTGATGAGTACCATCCGGTATCAATTTCGCTACATAAACCTGCTCAACAGATAATTGACCATTCTCATGGTAGAACTTATATAAACCTTCCGCCTCTGAACGGTAATTACCATCTGCCAATTGTTTCGCAACATAAGTAATTTCATTAAAGAGCGAACCATTTTCGTAATACTGCTTTTCAACGCCCTCTATCACTGCCTGATAACTGCCATCTGCAATCATCCTAACGACGTAAGGCGATTCACGATTTAGCGTGCCATCTTCATAAAAACTTTTCTCAACACCTTCAAATAAAGACTGATAACTACCATCAGCAAGCATTTTTACAACATGAGGAATTACTGTACTAATTTTTCCTGTTTCGTAATACCTTAGCTCAACACCAGTCGCCACTGATTGAAAGCCACCGCCAGCAAGTGATTTTGCAGTATAAAATTTTCTTGATGCAACTTGACCACCGGGATGATACGTAAACACCATCCCCTTGCCATTACGATCTCTACAGTCATCTTCATTGATAATCTCATTTTTTATACAAAGACCATCGTCGAGTAATGTTAGTACACCACTACCAGCCTCATTTATTGGAACACCAGCTTCTGTACCAGTGAGAATAAATAAATAGGACGAATCAATAGGTGAAACAATTTCTGGTGTAATAACATAATCATATGAATAACTACCATTCGTCAATGAAGACACATTGAACTCAAGTAAGCCATTGCTTGTTAAGCCCCAAGATAGAGGCCTAATATCTTCCGTGTGAAAATTATTAGCAGCTGATGGTTTATATTTAATTGTACCAAGACCATTACGAAACAATTTTAAAGTCTGGATATTTGAATTATCTGGCCCAGAGAAAGATCTATTGTTTAAATATTGTGAAGTGAATTCGTTATAGCCAACAAGCTCATCTAGAGAAGATTGAAAATGAACAAAGGCATCATTTACACTAACAAGAACACCAGTACCGCCACCATTAATTACTAAACCCTCGACATCCATATCGAATGTAGGGCTAGTAAATGACAACAGCATACCGATAGCAGCAGTGTCTGCATCAGCACTTATTTGCAAACCATTATCGGGATCATCATCGACATCCAGAGACAACAATAAACGAACCATATTGATAACAGCAGGATCAGTTATATCCGTGCTACCGGCTAAATCTACAGGCGTGATGACACCTCTTGCTACGATGGCAGGAAAATCAATATCACCTATTGAAAAAGTAACCGTTTCACCAGGCAGATAAGAATACTCGCCCATTGCTCCAGTGATACCGCTACGTGTTTCAGTACGGTAATTAATACCGACGACAGGACTGTCTATAAACACACCTGTTTCAATAATAATTTTTGGTGCTGCTACTTCTACCTCACCTCCACCACCGCCACAAGAGGTAATAAACAGTGAAAACAATAAAACAAAGAAAATAGGTAATGCAGTTTTTTGGGATGACATAACAAGGATTTCCTTTGCAACATAAGATAAAGGACAAAGCCTTTATCAGTTCTATGAGGTATAAACTAGAAGGTATAAATACCCCTATAACTAAAACAAGCTATCTGAATATATCACTCGCTATTGACGTGCGCAAACATGCAGAGACATACCTGACCAACGGTAAATAGCGAACACACTTAACTTAGGAGGAAACTAGTGACAAGTTGGCCTTCAATACAAGTTTTATAGCAATACTATTTATGCAAGCACTGAATAAGTAGATTTCTTACTCTAGCTGTCAATTATGTTTACTATCTAATCCAGCCACGTTCACTGGCATCAAGAAAATCCAACATCATCCGTACATTTTCATCTTGCTTAGCAATCTCTTCGACTTTCTCTAACGCCACCTTATGAGAGCAGCTTGATTTAATCAGCTGCTTAAAGGCATCTTGAAGCGCACGGATTGTTTCAGCAGAAAAACCTCGACGCTTTAAGCCTTCTTTATTGATGCCAATGGCACGTGCTCGATTACCTGCAACGGTAAAAAAGGGTAGAACATCGCGGTCGATAGCTGTAGAAAAACCTGTAAAGGCATGAGCGCCAATACGCGTAAATTGGTGGACTGTCGTATAACCACCGAGGATTGCATGATCATCAACGATGACATGCCCTGCTAATGCGGTAGCATTCGCCAG
>QNFP01000341.1 GCA_003645535.1 Gammaproteobacteria bacterium
CCAGTACTGCAACCCATAAACCGCAATCATATGATAATTACTTCGATTACGTATGGAATATTGTTGTTGACAATTCCAATACTACAAATGACGAGGTTTATGCTGCCGTCGCCGGGGCTCTTTACCGTTCCACTGATGGTGGTACAAGTTGGAGCGCAATTGTGGTTACCGATTGGTCAAACTGGACGGATGTGGCGGTCACCTCTGCCGGTGTAGTATACGCCACCTACAGTTCCGGTGACGCAACAAATAAAGGTATTTATCGCTCCACAGATGGCATCACATTTGTTGAGATCACTCCGGGCGGTTGGCCGGCAAGTTATAACCGCGTGGTACTGGATATCTCAGCTTCCAATGAAAAAGTTGTCTATTTTCTGGCTGAGACACCCGGCACGGGAACCTCCGGCCATAATTTGTGGAAATATACCTATGTGAGCGGTGACGGTACCGGTGCGGGCGGTACCTGGGTTGATCACACCGCAAATATCCCCAATGAGGGAGGACAGACCGGCAACTTTGATTCCCAGGGCTCATATGATCTCATCCTCAATGTAAAACCGGATGATGAGAATTTCGTTATAATCGGAGGTACTAATCTTTACACCTCCAGCGATGGTTTTGCAACCACCACAAATACCAATTGGATCGGCGGTTACACATCCGCCAATGATTCCTATGCCAGATATGCCAATCACCATCCCGACCAGCACTCAATAAGCTTCCATCCAACAGGTGCTAATGTTGTATTATCCGGACATGATGGAGGAATATCAAGAACAGCAAATATTACGGCTGCAACAGTCGCCTGGTCCGCATTGAATACGGGTTATTACACCACGCAATTTTATACTGTCGCCATCGATCATAACAGCACCGGCAATTATATAGTCGGTGGTATGCAGGACAACGGTTCATGGAGTACATCTTCATCAAGTGTTACCACTCCCTGGAATGAGGATCTTAGCGGTGACGGTGCATTTTGCGCCAAGGCTGATGATCCTTCTGACTTTTATTATGTTTCCTGGCAAAACGGCGGCGTTTTTCGCTTCAATACGTCTAATGGTGATTGGACGGAAGTAGATCCCGCCGGTGGCTCAGGTTATCTCTTTATCAACCCATTTGTGCTGGATCCCAATGATACGAAAAAGATGTATCTCGCCGGCGGCAGTTACCTGTGGCGGAATGATGACCTGACACAAATCCCCTCATTTGTTCAAAGTCCCGCATCTAAAAACTGGTATAAACTGGTCAACTCATTTATTTCGGGAGAGACCATAAGTGCTGTCGAAGTTTCAAAATCACCCGCTAACACTGTTTATTACGGCACAGCAGAAGGATCTCTTTTTAAAATTGCCAATGCCGATACGGGAGATGCCATACCCGAGGATATAGGCAGCATAAGTTTTCCCTCAGGTGCGTATGTCAGCAGTATCAACGCCAATCCTCTAAACGCGGACGAAGTAATGGTTGTCTTTTCCAACTATGAAGTAAAGAGCGTTTGGTACAGCGATAATGGCGGCAGCAGTTGGTCCGATGTGAGCGGAAATCTTGAGGAGAACTCCGATGGCTCAGGCAACGGCCCATCGGTACGCTGGGTGGAAATAGTTCCCAACAGTGTTTCCGAAGCTCTATATATGGTGGGTACCAGTACCGGTCTCTATTCCACGAGCACCATCAACGGAACGAGCACTGTATGGGCCCAGGAAAGTGCCTCAAATATTGGCAATGTGGTTGTTGATATGATCGATTCCAGAACCACAGATAATACGGTTGTGGTTGCTACACATGCCAACGGTGTCTATTCGGCTTCGGGTGTCTTTACAGCTATTGAAGATGAAGATCAACTGGTTCCACAGGAATTTTCACTGGAACAAAATTATCCCAATCCCTTTAACCCGACTACCACCATACGCTATACTCTGAATAAATCAGAGGCCGTAACGCTTACCGTTTTTGATATCAGCGGCAAGAAAATTGTGGATCTGGTGCGGGGAAATCAAGCTGCTGGTCTTCACACCGTCTCTTGGAACGGGAAGAACAACTCGGGACAAGCGGTGCCAAGTGGTACTTATGTCTATCGTCTGACAACCGGATCAAAAACCGAATCCAGAAAAATGACCTTGGTGAAATAGTATTCTAAATTCTTATACTTGAGTCAAGTCAATACACTTGACTCAAGTATATTAACTTTCGCTTTTCTTTATCTCAATCCTTTCGTACAATTCCTTTTATGGTAACCCTTGGCACAGATAGAATATCTGAATTTTCGCATTTGTTCGAAAAAAAGCGGCTGGCAATTGTAGTGAACCAGGCCAGCCTCAACAGTTCATTATTAGATACCTACTCTGTCTTTGTACAAGCCGGATTCCAGGTCACCACCCTATTTGGTCCACAGCATGGACTATTCGGCCATACGCAGGACAATATGATTGAATGGCAGGGAGATGAATACGAGAAGAAAAATGTCCGGATTCACAGTCTTTACGGCGAACACCGGAAACCGACCCCGGAGATGCTGAGCGAGACAGATGTGATCGTTTTTGATGTTCCGGATGTGGGTGCCCGTTATTACACATTTATCTGGACCCTGGCGCTGCTGATGGAAGCTGCCGCCGAACACCATAAAAAAATTGTGGTGCTCGACCGCCCGAATCCCCTCGGCGGCGAGTCTATTGAGGGACCTATGCTCGATACTGAGTTCAGCTCTTTTGTGGGATTGTATCCGCTTATCAACCGGCATGGACTGACAATTGGCGAAGTTGCCAGATGGCTGCAGAAATATCACATTCAAGAAGTGGACCTGGAAGTTATTCCCATGAAAGGATGGCAGCGCTCAGATTGGTACGATCAAAGCGGATTGAAATGGATCATGCCGTCTCCGAATATGCCGGCTCTGTCAACAGCCACCGTTTATCCCGGGCAGTGTCTTTTGGAAGCGACCAATATTTCAGAGGGCAGAGGCACTACGCGTCCTTTTGAGATATTCGGCGCACCTTGGATAGACAATGAGAAGATGTGTGATTTCCTTAACATCAATTGTCCCGGAGCCACTTTTCAACCCTGGTTTTTTGAACCCACATTTCACAAGTTCGAGAGAACACTATGCCGCGGTGCTTTTATCCATGTGACGGATCGTTTATTGTATCAATCAGTTGCGACAACGATGACGATATTGTCATATTTGTTTAATACATACCCTGAAAAGTTTGAATTTAAAGCACCCCCCTATGAGTACGAATATGAAAAAATGCCTTTTGATATTCTGATGGGATCGGACCGTTGGCGTTCAGAGCTCAGCTCCGGAATTCGTCCGGCTTATAAGTGGTCTGAACTGTGGCGGGATGATGAACGAGAGTGGCGAGAATTCAGAGAAGAATTTCTGCTCTATTCTTAACCTCAAAATTTTGTCTCTCGCAAAGCCGCTAAGAGCGCAAAGGTATTTTTGATTTAATATTTAATAAATAATCATTGTTGTGCACGTAAAATAATTATCGATTTCATTATGTAAAACAGGTTTGGGTTTTATTTCCTCCCCTGCTTGTAGGGGCGCCCGGCTAGGGGAGGTCCCGGAGCCCGTCACCATGAGCATATTTTCCACATAGAAGATCAGCAAATTTCGATAGGCCATATGAGGATTTAAGTGAAAAGGGCGCAGGGGGAGGGGTACTATGAATGCAAGACAAATCGCAAAACCCCTAAGTTCATGATTGGAAGGGAAATCCACTTGAATTTCAGTTTGTCTGTAAAAGACGATTTATAAAGTGCGGGATTCCGATC
>QNFP01000342.1 GCA_003645535.1 Gammaproteobacteria bacterium
ATAATGTATGGAGTAATAATTTCGCGAAAAGTAGTGGTTGCCCTTGAGCTAACAGACAAAGTCATTACAATCGCAGCACCCGCAATGTGGGCTAATAAACCGCCACCTATCAGGATGTCAAAGCAGGATATGAATGAATTGAATGAAGCAGAGCAAATACAATCACTCCTCCACTTCCTCGATGACTGTATCATCGGCCAGAAAAAACTGTCCCAGCGACTGGTCATGGCCCTGCTTGCCGATGGTCATCTGCTGGTGGAAGGTGCTCCCGGTCTTGCCAAAACCAAATCGATCAATACTCTGGCCAGAGGTATAGAAGGCGATTTTCACCGCATCCAGTTTACGCCTGACCTGTTACCGGCTGATATAACGGGCAGCGACATCTACCGGCCTGAACACGGTGGTTTCGAATTTCAGGCCGGGCCCATTTTTCACAACCTGATACTCGCCGATGAAATCAATCGAGCTCCAGCGAAAGTCCAGTCCGCCCTGCTTGAAGCCATGGCCGAAAGACAGGTCAGCGTGGGCAGTAACACCTATCCTCTGCCGGAGTTATTTCTGGTGATGGCCACGCAAAACCCTATCGAACAGGAAGGCACCTACCCTCTCCCTGAGGCACAGCTCGATCGTTTTCTCATGCATGTCAAAATTGATTATCCAGCACTTGATGCAGAGCGCCAGATCCTGCAACTGGCGCGCGATGAAGCAGCGGGCAATAAACTACCACAAGCACCTAATATCAGTGCCGCAACTATCCTGGCCGCACGCAAGGCTGTACTCCAGGTCTATATGGCCGACAACGTAGAAGAATATCTGGTTCAGCTCATTCAGGCGACACGCAACCCGGGAACTTACGGCGAGGAGCTCGGTAGCTGGCTTGAATACGGAGCCAGCCCACGCGCGACCATTGCCATCGATCGCTGTAGCCGTACCAACGCCTGGCTCGATGGCCGGGATTTTGTAACCCCGGACGATATACGGGAAGTAAGCCCGGATATTTTACGCCACCGCCTCATACTCAGTTTTGAAGCTGAAGCCAATGGTGTGACCGCCGACAAAGTTATCGACAGCCTCATCGCAAGCGTACCGTCAGCTTGAAGCAGGCCCCCAGTCGAAGTGATACTAAAACCTTACAAGATGCTCAGCAGCATACATGGTAGGCCTTACCTTGCAGATAGCACTTTTGTAGCTAATGCCTGATCCTCAGTCACCAATGAATTTACCAGCTTCGGTCGCAGCATCCACTGCAGATCTCGTGCGGCTGCGCTATGCGGCCAAAGAACTGACATTATTTCCCCGCCTGCCACCCCGTGCCAATATGGCAGGTGGCCACCATTCGCGGTTTCGTGGTCGCGGCATGGACTTCGATGAAGTGCGGCCCTATCAACCGGGGGATGATGGCCGTACGATCGACTGGCGTGTCACTGCTCGCACCACGCAAACTTATACCAAAGTGTTTCGGGAAGAACGTGAACGCCCGGTAATGATCGTTGCCGACCTACGCCAAAGCATGTTTTTTGGCACTCGCCAAAGCAAGTCGGTGACCGCCTGTGAAGTGGCAGCGGCATTAGCATGGGCCGGTTTAAATGCCGGCGACCGGGTGGGCGGACTGGTGTTTTCGGCCAGCCATCAACAGGATATCCGCGCCAGGCGCAGTCATCATGCCGTACTGCAATTGATCAAGGTGCTCAGCGACAGCAGCGCAGCTTTGGTTAACAGGCAACAGGATTGTTTTTCACTACCGCAAATTCTGGAAGATACCCGCCGTATCGCTCTGCCTGGTTCTGCTGTTGTCATTATCAGTGATTTTTATGACTTCAATCGCGATGGCGAGCGGCATCTTTTTGAACTCAGCCGCCATTGCGACGTCACTTTATGCCATATACGGGACGATCTCGACAGTCGTTTACCCCCTGCGGGTAATTATTCGGTCAGTGATGGCAACCGCCGGTTTACGTTAAACACCCACGATATGGCAATGCGAAAAGCCTTTGAGCAACGCCGACAACAGCAGTTCACACTATTACAAAATGCCGCTGGACGTTTGCGTGCTACGTATCTGCAGGTCAACAACGGCCAGGCGGTGATACCCTTTTTGCAATCCATCTACGGCAACAAGAAGGCCCGGCGGAGATCCCGTTGAGCCAGATCTCCTTAAACCAAAGTCCTATGAATCAAAGTCCTTTGAACCTGAGTCCCTTAAACCTGAGTCCTTTGAACCTGGGTCCCTTAAACCAGAGTCCCTTAAACCAGAGCCCCTTAAACCAGAGTCCACCCAACCAGGACCCGCTGGCGCAGCTCCGTGACATCCAACTACCCGAAGCCGTTGGTTGGTGGCCTCCGGCTCCCGGCTGGTGGGTATTGGCCTTAGTGTTAATTTTATCTACCGCTTTTGCCATCAGATATTTAGTCGCTCGCCGACGACGTCTGCAATTTCGCCGCCAGGCAAAACAGTTACTCTCTCAGTGTTGGGCAACTTACCAGGGCGAACATGATGATCGGCTATTTATTGAAACCTTGTTTACCATCCTCCGGCGCGCTGGCAAAACAAGTGGTCTAGCGAAGCACAAAACAGAAAACCAACTAATAAGGGGCCATGCGATAGAGAACCATTCGATAGAGAACCATGCGATAGAGAACCATGCGATAGAGAACGATGCATTAGAGAGCCATCTACCGGAGAACAACATATTAGGGAATAACGTAGAAGCCATGACCGCAGCACAACTGTTTAATATGCTGGAAGTGTTCTCACTCGGAAATCTGTCGGCACACGTTTCGCTGACTGATATCGATAACCTGTTATACCATCGCCAGCCCAATCCGCTGCGCGAAGAACAGGCTAAACAGCTTTACGATACCGCTACTAACTGGTTAAAACGTAGCACCCAACTATGCTGACATTAATCTGGCCCTGGCTATTGGCCCTGTTACCCCTGCCCTGGCTGTACCGCTGGTTGCGCAAACCCCTGGCCAGCCAGACTGCAGCGTTAATCGCACCTGTCTACACGGAGCTAGTCGACCAGGGAACAAACCGTACAGCAGGCATTAAGCACTGGTTATCGTGGCTATTGCTCATATTCATGTGGTTCTCCGTAGTCCTGGCTGCCACTCGTCCACAATGGATTGGTGATCCGATTACATTACCTGCCAGCGGGCGAGACCTGTTGCTGGCGGTGGATATTTCTCCGAGCATGGAGGAAGAAGACATGCAGGTCGGCAATGCCATGGTCGACCGTCTCGCAGTCGTCAAAACTGTTGTCGGTGATTTTGTGGCACGCCGCAATGGTGATCGTCTCGGTCTTATATTATTCGGCAGTTCCGCTTATTTGCAGACGCCCCTGACCTTTGATCGCAAGACCCTCAATACGCTGCTGCAGGAAGCACTCATCGGTTTTGCCGGCAAAGGCACTGCTATTGGCGATGCCATAGGCCTCGGTGTAAAAAGGCTCAAAGACCGTCCGGAAAATGCCCGGGTGATTATTTTACTGACCGACGGCGTCAACAACTCTGGCGAGGTCGACCCCCACAAGGCAGCTCAACTGGCAGCGGCATATGGTGTGAAAATTTACACTATTGGCATTGGTGCGGATGAAGTGCTGCGCCGCAGTTTATTCGGTACCCGCAGGGTTAATCCCTCAGCAGACCTCGATGAGGAAGCCCTTACCGATATTGCAAAACTTACCGGTGGCCAATATTTCCGCGCCCGTAATCCCGAAGATCTCGCACGCATATACTCGGTATTAGATGAGCTAGAGCCGATTGCTCAGGACGAA
>QNFP01000343.1 GCA_003645535.1 Gammaproteobacteria bacterium
CATCATGATTTACTCCCTTCGTTTACCAGCTTCTCGACTTTTTCCGCTCCGTAAAAGAGGGCAAGTGCGCCGATGACAATGAAAAATATAACCACACCGGTTGGCAATCCGAAGACCTGGTCAAGCGTCAGCCTACCGTAATAGCCGGCTTTTGTATAGAAATCACCCCATAATTCCACGGTCTCACCCCAGCCGAACATGGCCACAAGTGTGCCGAGTAGAAAGAACACTGCGTCTATTCTACCGGTTGCCGCAGCCACAATAGAAGTACCGGGGCAAAATCCACCAACCACAAAACCCACGCCCATCAGAGCGCCGCCGAGTATCTGTGACCAGAGATAGGTTTCGTTAACCCCCACCCATTCGAAGTTCAACCAGCCAAAACCGGTGGTGAAGAAGACCAGCATCATCGCCACGATGATGGTTGTGAACATAACTTTAAATACTGTCAGATCTTTAAAATAGAATTGTGCAGCCAGTTTGGTGCTTTTACCAAAACCGGATCTTTCCAGAATAAATCCAAACGCGATTCCGATGATAAATTCAATAATGTATGATGTCTGGTCGCCGAAGTATCCGTTTACGAGAAATGGTGCCATTTTTTCCTCCCTATATCCATTGCTTCCGAACGAAATACGCGGTCGCGTATGCCGTTACGAAGATCATTAACATAAATGCCCAGCTACCAGCCGCAAGAACAGAGCCGCCGCTGAGTGCCTGGCCGGATGTGCAGCCTCTGGCAAGTCTCGCGCCATAACCCATGATAATACCACCGGCAAAAGCGAAAGCCCATCTTTTGTGTTTGGTCCAACGCGGACCCATATCGGTGCCTATCTTTAACCGGCCGGCCAGCAAACCGCTCAAAAAACCGCCCACGAAAACACCGAGTACTTCATAGATCAACCAGTGATCAAATACACTTCTGCCATCGGCAAAATAGTGTCCCCAATAGTTGTTGCCTTCCGCATAAACAGGGGAGACTACGTCAACCATCCAGGCCACAAGCCGCTGCAGGGCACCGGATGCACCCAGGCCGTTGCCGAGAATGAAGAAAGAGAGGAACAGTACGATTCCGAGGGCGATACCGCCCATGTAGGGATTCCAATATCCCTTACTTTTTGATTCCATTATATATCTCCATTAAAAATAAATTTCGAACTAAATAACGAGTTTTGTCTTTTGATATTTGTCATTTGCAATTTTCTTTCAAATATAATCAATCCAGAATACCTTCAGGGTCATCTCACATGTTAAAAATAGCTCAGCCAGGTTGAAACCTGTCCGGACTGAACCATAACGAATCTCAATACCAGTCCGCCAAACAGAACAAATGTAGCGGCCACTTTCATATTGATGGGTCTTCCACGCAATTCAAGTACTTCCAGTACCAGCGGAACGATCAGCCCGAAGAGGAAGAAAAGAATCCAGAAACTGAAGGTGAATTCTCCCCCCAGAAAGAGTTTTGACCAATAGATTTGCTGCGCCGTGGAAGCCAGATATCCCATGATCAAATGCACCACGATGGTGATCTCAATGGCGATCAACAGGATATCGATGCGGCTGAATTTTAGTTTTTCCGCCTTGTCTTTACTCAGCATCATGGTAAACGCGACGCCGGTGGAAAGTCCCGATACCAGGAAAAATGGTCCCAGGATTGAATTGTTCCAGATCGGTCTTGCGTTGAATGCGCTGAGCAGTATACCCGTATAGACGCCAAGCACCACCGACAGAACGATTATGGCCCAGGCCATCCATAGCTGGTAAGGCCGAAAAAAATCTATTATTTTATCGAATGCCGGGTGCGGCCATTTTATTTCCGGGAAGAGCTCTTTGATGTACATGGCCGGCCACAGAATACTCAATGGGAACATAAACAACAGTGTCCATGCACCCCAGCTCATGGGCGATTCCATGCGGATCGTGGTATACAATCTCCAAAAATATGCTTTGTGTGTTAGATCCACAAAAAGGGCACCCAAACCGATAGCGAGTAGAAGCGGCGTAAAAAACGGCGCCAATTTAACCGCTGTGGGATACAGATCCGCTTTGCCCCGGATATAGTAAAAAGTGGCGAAAAAGAGAATGCCTGCTACCAAACCACCGAGATAGAGGTAGAGGGATATTTCCCAACCCCAGGCATGTAGATGAGGATCGATGCCGTGGTTCATTCGCCCGCTGGTAATTATTACTTGTTCCATACTCTATCTCCCTAGTCCAGAAAAAAGACGTTTGGTTCGGTACCCGCTTCAGGAATGATGGTTTTGTTCCGGCGGGTAGTGAGAAGCTTGTTAACTTCACTGTTTTTATCGTCCAGATCACCGAAGGTCATGGCGTATGTGGGACAAACATCCACACAGGCGGGGTTTTCACCTTTGGTCGTCCGGTGATGACAAAATGTACATTTATCAACGTATCCTTCCGGATGCACATATCGCGCGTCGTAAGGGCAGGATGTAATGCATGCCTGACAGCCGATGCATTCGTCGTGGTTTACTAAAACAATGCCGCCTTCCGCTACATGACTGGCACCCGTGGGACAGGTCCTCACGCATGGCGTATCAGTACAGTGATTACAGCGCTGAGATTGGATCTCCAGGCGCAGATCGCCGTAGACACCATTGGTGATCTGAACGATCCAGTCCCGGGCAAAACCCAGGGGAACATCATTTTCGGTCTGACAGGCGATCACACAATCGGCGCAACCCACACAGCGTATTGTATCTATTACCATTGCATATCTGGTCATGCCGCATCCTCCAGTTTAAAAGTCACAAAATTGACACGCATTCCCGTGCCCCCCATGATGGGATCCACTTTATATTTTGTGATCAATTGAGAGTCACTGGCTCCCTTGTTGTGAGCTCTGGTCAGCCGTTTATCAACATGGCCAAAACCATGGACCATGTAAACAGAATCATGACGGATACGCTCCGTCACCAGGACTTTTATCTTGCCACTGACCACGCCGTCCTGATTTTCCAGGCGTACGTATTGTCCGGTTTTGAGTCCCCAAAGTTTTGCCACCGAGGGGTGCACCCACACATCATTTTCTTTCATTGTCTCGTACAGTATAGGGTTGTTCGCCGTCCGGCCAAAGGTATGGGTCGGTGCGCGTCCGTAGATCAATCTGTAAAATCCCGCTTCCGGTTTTTCGTGTTCGGTGTAAACCGGCATGGCATCAAAATTCAATTCAGCCAGTTGCTCGCTGTAGAGTTCGATCAGGCCCGAGTCTGTATCAACACTGAAGTCAGACAGGTCATCGGCAAAATAGATACTCGCATCTGCAGGAAGTTTCTTGACGCCTATTTTTTGCATCTCTTTTAAACTCGAACCAATGCCTTTTAGGCGGTAGTCCAGATACTCTTCTATATTTTTCCATGGAAAATAGTCTCCGAGCCCCATTTTTGTTGCCAGCGTTTTGGCCATCCACCAGCCCGGTTTTGTATCGTACTTGGGCTCGACTGCCGGCATGCGCAGTGCTACAGTGGGTTCTTTACCCTGGGAGATTCGGAGATCATCATAGCGTTCCAGGTAAGTACATTCCGGTAAAACCACATCCGCGTATCCGGTGATTTCGGCCGGCATGGTATCGATGACCACCATAAAATCCAGCCCGTCGATCAGTTTTAGTGTCTCCTGACGGTTGGGCAGGGTGGAGATAAGGTTTGTTCCGTTGACTATCCAGCCGCGAATATGGCATGCGACTTCCGGCCTGACAACCGTAGCGTCGAAGACGCCGTTGGCCAGAACTTCATTGGCCA
>QNFP01000344.1 GCA_003645535.1 Gammaproteobacteria bacterium
CACCACCGAGAGCAGGCGGGCCGTTGGCAAACCGTGATTAGTGCCGAACTGCTACCATTTTTACTCGACGGCAAACAAATCCAGCTACAGCAACGACACTTTCTGTGGGCTCTATTGTTCTGGGCACTGGCCACCATTGCCCTCGCCGGGCCAACCTGGACAAAAATACCTCTGCCAATCCATAAGCAACAGCAACCGCTAGTCATTATGCTTGACCTGTCACCGTCAATGCTGGCGGAAGATAGCAAACCAAATCGGCTAACCCGCGCCCGCCTGAAACTGATCGACCTTTTAAACAAACGCCGAGAAGGCACTACAGCGTTAATTGCTTATGCTCATAACGCTCACGTGGTCACACCACTTACCGATGATAACGCGACAATCATCTCCCTCATCCCGGCACTACACCCAAACATCATGCCTGTTGCCGGTAGCCGTCCTCTATCGGCCCTGCAAAAAGGTCTGGAAATCATCATGCAGGCGGGCCACCAGAATGGCGAATTATTATTGATCACTGACGGGATTAGCAATGATGATGTCGAAGCGATGACTAAACTGATACAAAATACAGGTCCATTCAACCTTTCCGTGCTTGCTCCTGGCAGCCACGCAGGTGCACCAATACCGACCGATGGCGGCGGATTTTTGAAAAACCGGCAGGGAGAGATTATCGTTGCGCGCCTCGATACAAAACCGCTGCGCCAATTAGCCCAGTACAACAACGGCAGATATATAGAGCTTAGCGATAGTGACAGGGATCTGGATTATTTGGCTACTACAATTGGCAACTTGCCGGATACAACTGCTCAGCGCCTGGAACGCACCTTTGACACCTGGCAGGATAACGGATTCTGGTTAGCACTAGTGATGCTACCGCTTGTATTAATGGCCTTTCGACGCAATCTCATCACTATGCTGGTTCTGGCACCGGTGCTACTTTACAGCGAAAATAACCATGCTTTCGAGTGGGCTGATCTGTGGCAGACAGCGGATCAACAGGGACAGCAGGCCTTTACTGCCGGCGATACAGACACTGCTGAAGAGCGTTTTAAAAATCCGCACTGGAAGGGTGCCGCCGCTTACCGCAACGAGCACTTTGATGCTGCACAGGAAGCATTCGGGCAAGACACCGGCGCAGTGGGCAAATATAACCTGGCTAACAGCCAGGCCAGAGCGGGTCAGCTTGAAGAAGCTATAAAAACCTATGATCAGGCACTGGCTATTAATCCCGACTACGAAGACGCCGCTTTCAACAGGGAGTTGATCGAGGAGTTGCTAAAGCAACAGGAAAAACAGCAGCAGAATCAACAATCCTCGGAAGATAATTCCGCACAGCAACCCCCGGACGATAACTCAGAGCAGGAGCAAAACCAGAACCAGCAAAGCTCCAATAAGGATACTGGTGACAAACAGCAATCATCTTCACCTTCAGATTCAGATTCGGAAACAGATTCAAACGAAGATAAAGACCCAGACCCACAGCGAGATGAGCAGCAACAAAACGGCGACTCTCAGGATGCACCGACTGAACAACAACCAGCGCCACAGTCAGCTGAAAAGGACAATAAAGAGTCAGATCAACAGGCTACGGCCTTAAATAAGGAAGCGGATATATCCGATGAACAACGCCAGTCCCTGGAACAATGGCTGCGCAGGGTTCCTGACGATCCAGGTGGCCTGTTGCGCCGCAAATTTGCTTACGAAGCCTGGCTGCGGGAGCAGCGTGGCCAGGAAGATAGAAACGACCCGGAGGTTCAACGGTGGTAACGTTCATCACACGGCCTTTGACGGCCATCATCCTGTTTTTTGTAATGATTCCGGCCCTGGCCGCAAACCTTCAATCTAGAGTGGATCGGCAGCAAATGGGCAGCGGCGAAACCATTGAGCTGACTGTTTCGCTGGACAAACAAGTATTGTTTGGTGAGCCGGATTTCAGCAGTGTCGAAAAAAACTTCGACATAGTCGGCCGAAATCGTCGCAGCCGCATCTCCTTTGTCAACGGCGAAAAACAATCCTATACCCAGTGGATATTGACCCTGAGTCCAAAACGCGCGGGCACACTCGTTATTCCCAGCTTTAATTTCAAAGGGGAAGTCAGTGATGCACTGGAAATAAAAGTACGCAAACCAACCGCGACAACTGATCCCGGCGCAGCAGTATTCACCGAATCAATTCTGGAAAAAAACAGCGTTTATGTACAGGAGCAGGCACTGCTAACCCTGCGCCTTTATACCACCCTGTCACTCAGCAATTTTTCCATGAGTGAAATAAGTATCCCCAACGCACAGGTCGTCAAGTTGGCAGAAGAGCAGTATCAAAAACAGATTGCTGGAATAGATTACATCGTTGTCGAAACACGACTAGCTATTTTTGTAGACAACAGCGGCGAGGTGTCAATTCCCTCGGTGCGCTACAGTGGAATTGTTAGCGAGCGGAGTAATCCCTACGACAATATATGGTCCAGGCGGAACGGCAAAAGACTCACCGTTAACACCGAAGAGAAGGTTTTGTCTGTTAAACCTCGGCCCGCCCACGCAACCATGAACGACTGGCTGCCAGCCCGTGAGGTCAAGTTGTACGACCGCTGGAGTGAAGGCAAACCAACCTTAACGGTCGGCGAGCCAGTAACTCGCACCATTGCCTTGAGCGCCGCAGGCCTGACCGGCGCTCAGTTGCCGCCATTTTCCTCCAACGAATCAGTTGATCGGAGCGAAGGCTTCAAGGTCTACGACGATCAACCACAGCTAGAAGACAAAATCGGTGTACAGGGTATTACCGGTACTCGTGTCGAATCCATGGCCATCGTACCGACACAGGCAGGCACACTGACGCTGCCAGAAATTCGGGTGCAATGGTGGGATACTGTCAATGATCAGCTCCGTGAAACGGTACTCGCCAGCACCAGTTTTGAAGTGCTACCCAGCGCAGATATCACCGCCAGCCAGCCAGGGCTACCAGCAGCAGCCCTGACACAGGAAAACCCGGCAACAACACCCCTGAGCGGATCAATCGCACCCGCGGAAAATAGCTGGCTAGTGATCATACTTGCCGTGACCAATGGGATATTAATTCTTATCACTGCAGTCTTTGCTGTGCTTTGGTGGCGTGGCAGACAGCTGAACGATTACGGCGCTGAAACCGCTAATAAACAGGCGCTGACTGGTAATAAATTATTCAAGGAGATTCGCGTTGCCGCTGCCAGCACTAATTATTCTGCCCTGCGCGAAGCCATTATTCAGTGGGCGCGGAGCCACTGGCGCGACCAACATATCCATACGCTTGAACAGATCGCCTCACAGGTCAACGGTATCGATTTAAAGCCCCAGTTCCAACAACTCGATGCCTGCCTTTATGACAAACATAATGGTGCAATCACGCCACCTGACCTGGTTACACTAGTCGATCAACTGGAAAAAATACACAAAACTACCTTCCCCGATGATCCTCTTGCCGGTAATAACCACAGCGGCAAAAAACAAAAGACACAGGAACTGCTGCCGCTATACCCTGAATAAAAAGCCCTGAATAAAAAGCCCTGGGTAAAAAAGCCTGAGTAAAAAGCCCTGAATAAAAAGGCCCTGAATAGAAAGTCCTCAACAGGAACCTCTAAATAGAAACATCCATTAGCTAAAGAGTAAGCAAGTTATGAGCATTTGGCACAATGAAATCACCCTGGACTCGCTGAATGATAGTTTTCCTAACGGCGCAGCTAGCCATATGGGCATTAAGTACACGGATTGCGGTGA
>QNFP01000345.1 GCA_003645535.1 Gammaproteobacteria bacterium
ATCAGCAAGTGGAAGCAGGGCAGATATTGTTTACTATCGATGCCAGTCCATTTCGAATTGAACTCGAGGCTAGCGATGCCGAACTCGGTATGGTACGCCAGGAGATTGACTCTCTGCGTGCCCAATATCGTGAAATTGAGTCAGAAATTAGAGTGGCTACAGAACTTGTCCGGTACCTGAAATCAGAGCGCAATCGCCAGAGCACGCTCTCTTCATCCGGTCTTAGCTCACAGGCCAGCCTGGCGGCGGCGGAACATGACCTGGTAACAGCACGTCAAAGGACCACCAGCCTTCATCAGCGTAAATTAAAACTAATTGTGGAGCTTGGGGGTGCCGTCAATCTACCGATTGAACAACATCCTAGATATCTTCGCGCGGTATCCATGCGTAAACGTGCGACCCTGGATCTGAAACGCACTAAAATTCGAGCACCAGTGTCGGGTTATCTCGGTAACATCACTTTGGAGCCTGGCGAGCAGGTGGAGATTGGCGACACGGTGTTTCCATTGGTCTTATCGGGTAAGCACTGGATAGTGGCCAACCTGAAAGAAGTACATCTGACTCATGTCAAGGTAGGCCAAACCGCCCAGGTAACAGTGGACAGCTACCCCAACTATTTGTTTGAAGGCACGGTAGAGAGCATCAGTCCGGCCACCGGTGCTGAGTTTTCCCTGTTACCGGCGCAAAACGCCACCGGTAACTGGGTGAAAGTAGTTCAACGGGTACCCGTTAAACTACGCCTGAAATTGTCACCTGGTATGCCAGCTCTGAGAGCTGGCTTGACCGCGTCCGTGGAAATTGATACTGGATACGAACGTCCTCTTATGGGCATTATTAAACAGGCACTGGCAGGTAATGACATGCGCCATGATCCGTGAGGCGGCTATTCATGTTAGCGGATTGCAGCGAGCCATCATTGTCCTGACTGCCATCGGTGGTGGATGGGTTTTCGAGTTCATCTGGTCCATCGCAGGTGTTTCACTGGCCCACATGCAGGGCACATTCTCGGCGACCCCTGATCAGATCTCCTGGGTTATGACGGCCTTTATCATGGGTTCCGTAATAACCATCGCTTGTACCGGCTGGCTTGCCGGTCGGTTCGGGCGCAAGCAGATATTTCTGCTGGCGTTGTTTGGTTTTGGCGTTAGCCTGTTAATGTGTGGTGCGGCTACCTCTATCGAGGAAGAAGTGGCATGGCGCCTGCTGCAGGGGATGTTCGGCGCACCTATGCTGCCCCTCAGTCAAGCCATCACGGTTGATGAGTTTCCACCGGAACGTCATGGTTTTGCCACCGCTATCTGGTCTTTCGGTATCATCGGTGGCGGTATACTCGGCCCGGCGGCCGGCGGCGCTATCGTCGAATTTATGACCTGGCCCTGGGTTTTCTACCTTAACATCCCATTAACGGTGCTAGTGTTCATTGTGGCGGTGGCTGCATTACCCTCAACCGAGCCAGATCCGGACAATCGACTCGACGGCTTGGGCCTGCTTAGCATCATCATCTGCGTGACTGCCTTCCAGATCGCCTTCAGCCGGGGTGAGCGTCTGGACTGGTTCGACTCTTACGAGGTCATTATCGAATTTACCGTTGGAGCTCTGGCGTTCTACTGCTTTGTCGTCCATTCCTTGACTACGGATCATCCATTTTTTCGGCCAGCCCTGTTCCGGGATTTTAACTACAGTCTTGGCCTGGTGGCCGCGCTTGCCAATGGGGCCATTGCGACCTTACCTCTGGTAATATTACCGCTGATGCTGGAACAAGTGGCCGGGTATCCAGCGCTCGATACCGGCATTTTTCTGCTCTCCCGGGGGGTGGGACTGATGATCGCTTCGATCATGTTGGCCCGCTTTGATCAGTATCTGCCTCCAAAGAATGTACTGGTAGTTTCTTTCGTACTGGCGCTGATTTCAGGATACATGATGGCGCTGTGGACTGCGGACGTTAGCGCTGAAGAAGTGGTCTGGGCAAACCTGATTCAGGGATTTGCATCAGGTGCAATTTTTATTGCCATCAATACTTTAACCTTCTCGACATTGCCTGTTCATCTCCGAACAGAGGGCCTCGCGCTCTATTACACGGTATTGTTCAGTGGCGCCACCATCGGAATCGCAGCTATTGTTGCGGTGCTGACCCGTATGACCCAGGTAGCCCACTCAGTCGTAGGAGCCCATATAAATCCATTCAATGAACGTTTTCGATTGCTACCGATTCCAGAGATTTGGGATCCAGGTGAAACACAGGGGCTGATAGCACTTGAGCACGAAGTGATGCACCAGGCAGAAATGATAGCCTATAGCGACGCCTTCCTGTCATCGGCAATCATTGCACTTGCCGGCATTCCGCTGGCACTCATGTTTCGTGTCCGTGGATAAGGAAACCGCGGGAGGCGATTGTACACATTGACACGACTTACGACCCGATACTCGCATCCGGTAACTAGATCCACTAAACATTGTAGGATAAAGTGACAGCAGAAGGAGGCTAACCCTCACGATTACAGAACACATTGTTATGTGGAATCATAATATTTTGAGTGAATTAATATGAACGAATCACAAATAGTTTTTTTTGTCTTAACCTCATTATTCGTCATCTTAATACCAGGACAAGATTTGGTACTAGTTATGTCAAGAGGAATGACTCAGGGAGCCAGGGCTGGAATAGTTACCGCTGCTGGTGTCAGCACAGGTCTTCTTGGCCACACTATCCTGGCGGCTGTAGGGCTTGGTGCATTACTCATGTCGTCCGAGATTTTCTTTACACTTCTCAAATACATCGGCGCAGCGTATCTGAGTTATCTTGGGCTAAAGCTTATCCTCAGTCCTGTTCAGGAATTCAAGTTCGAAACCGCGAATTCTATGTCGCTTGGAAAATTATTTATCATAGGTGCGCTATCTAATATTTCTAATCCTAAAATCACTATTTTTTACTTTGCATTTCTACCGCAGTTTATTTCGAAAGAAGCAGGAAACCCTGCCCTCCTGTTGATGATGCTCGGTTTTAGCTTTGCCGCTATGACCTTTCTGATAAAGGCCCCCATAGGGTATTTTGCCGGCATTGCATCTCTATGGATCCAGTCCAGGCCTATAGTCATCAAGCTCATTAATAGGATTAGTGGCGCTGTATTAATCGGGCTCGGGATTAAATTGGCTTTTGAGCAGCGTTAGGTAGGTTAAATGCATCAGAATCCACATAACGAATCGGGTAGCCGGGGGTCTCTTACTCCCAGCCCCCACAGCACCCCACATACGGGTCCGCACAGGGAAAAACCGCGAAAAAAACCGGGTCAGAGAAAAAACCGGGTCAGAGAGCAATATTCCCTAATATACTAATACTCAACCCAATATACACCCTGCTCTTCTTCTATTCTCGGCCTTCCTGGCATTCCCAGACGCGTCTTTCTTTTAGTTACTTCCTCGATTTTGTCTTTAAAATAAGAACGTCCTAACACCAGCTCATGATTCAATGACTGACGAATCTCATGCAGAGTATCATTATCTACATAGTGCCGAAATAAATCACGATAAGCTTCCTGCCTTTCTATGCAAGTCGTTCCTAGCTCAAGATATACAGGATGCGCATCAAGCAAAAAATCAACATCTCCCTGTGCATTCGCACGATAACTCGACCACTTGTATTCACCAGGATAATTCACCATCCCAGCACGGATGGGGTTTAGCTCGATATAGCGCATGCAAATAAACAAGTAGCAATCACTATCTATAAGACTCGATTTGTAA
>QNFP01000346.1 GCA_003645535.1 Gammaproteobacteria bacterium
GATAGCACGCCACAGCCCCTGGCGCCGCTATTTATTGGTCTCGTGATCATAACTAGGCATCCCTTATTTATCAATTACTTAGGGTAATGCCAGGGTGATTAGGCGAAGGTGACTACTGATCCTGGAGGGCGATCCTGGAGGGTTGACGTAGGTTTGATATTGCACAATACTGTATATAATAACAGCATACGGATGCTCGTCATGGATGATATTAAGTTGGTAGTGGATTCCCGTTCTCCGCGCTTTTTGGATCAACTGCGGGTACATATTCGCAAAAACGGCCTGGCATATAAAACCGAGCAGACCTACGTTCATTGGGTCAAGCGTTTTATCATCTATCATAACAAGCGCCACCCAAAAGATATGAGTATGGGTGAGGTCGAAGATTTTCTGGGGTATCTGTCTGTCGATCGCTCCTGTTCAGTTAATACCCAAAGGACGACGCTAAATGCCCTGGTGTATTTATACCGGCGCTTTCTGGGTGTAGAAGTTGGCAAGCTTGAATTTACTTTGGCGCGTAGCCATCGCCGTTTGCCAGTGGTTTATAGCCGAGAAGAGATTATAGCTATTCTTACTCACTTACGTGGAGTCTACCGGCTGCAGGTTGAACTCATGTATGGCACCGGTCTACGTAAGGCTGAATTGCTATCTTTACGGATTAAGGACATCGATTTCGGCAGCAATAATATTTTCGTGCGCGGCGGTAAAGGTAATAAGGATCGCAGCATCATGTTGCCATTAAAGCTAATTGCTTCGTTACAAGATCAAATAAAGGCCGTTGAACGCTTGCATGATGACGATGTTCGCGAAGGTTACGGTGAGGTATATTTGCCCGACGCATTGCAACGAAAGTATCCTGGTGCTGCGAGGGAAATTGGCTGGCAGTATTTGTTTCCTTCAAAGAAGGTAGGTCGTGATCCCCGTAGCGGGATATTACGCCGTCATCACATGCACCCAACGAGTCTGGCCAAACAGCTTAGGCGAGCTGTAAGAGCTGCGGATGTGAGAAAGCCAGCTCGTTCCCACAGCTTTCGGCACAGTTTTGCCACCCACTTACTTGAAGACGGGTACGACATACGTACCATTCAAGAGTTGCTGGGGCACTCGGACGTTGCCACCACGGAAATTTATACGCATGTTGTTAATCGCGGCGGCAAAGGGGTTAAGAGTCCCTTTGACGAGCTGGCGTCTACTGCCCCGTAACGGCACACTACAGCTCACACCGCCCCTACCAAAACCAACCCACCATAGCCTGAACAGGCAACTGACCATCCTGCTCGGCCTCCACCACATAACGAAACTTTGCTCCACTCGCGATACCATCAAAGGGCCAGCAGGTCACTAGCAATAGTCGGCTATGTTCATTGTCGGCAGCAATCAATAAGTCTTCTGGCACCACGTGGATAGCATTAACTGTGTATTGATAGCTTTGACCACCTGGGTTCTCCAGGGAGATAGCGTCACCCACAAGCAGGTTTTTCAGAAAACTAAAGTGGGTATCTCTATGGCCTGAGATCAGCACCGTGCCACTTTCGCCCGGCAAAGCACTGCGTGAGGTATGACCGGGACCAAAAGCCAGGGCCTGACCGCTGTCACCGGCCAGCACAAATTGATCGATATCGTTATGCGGTATCTTGAGACGAGCCACGGGCCAGGTATCAGCCCAGGGCCAGGGTTTCTCGTTTTGCCCGGATTGCAGTGTCTGCAGCCAGGCATCAGCAATCAAGTATTGTCCCAACCAGGCTTTAGCAAGTATGTAGGCGCTATGCCCCCACAAAATTAGGCCCGCCAGGACTAGCGCTGTATAAATAGTCCAGAAGGGCCCACCATGAAAATCTTTCCTCACAAAAAACCTCACTAAGCGCTCCATAAAGCCCCTTCCCAAAATTAATTATTCGGCTTTAGATTCTTATGACGGCGCCGGCCAGATTGCGTCTGCGCTGAAGGACAGTCATCAGTGCTGCCAAAGCTACACAAAGCAACCCCAGCCAGTTATACAGGCGTAAGGACGTTGCGGTTTTCGGCAGGCCGAAGGTGGTGCCTTTAGGGGCATTGGTTTTTAGCTTATGGGTAAGTGCCTGCTTGTTCAGCGGTCTTACAGGTGTGGTATCGACCGCGACCAGACTAGTAAAAGGCGAGACCAGATGATGCTGCAAGGCCAGCCTTAGCACATCACCCTTTAACTGATCTTTTACCTTTATATCTCGACTCAGGGATCGCCGGGTGAGCAGTGAAGCAATTCGCTTTCTTGCCCACTGCACGTGAATACCGCTCTGCGTGTTTGACTCAGTTTCAACGTTTTTAGAAAGCGTATGGTTAGGCACGTCCAGATCAGTCTGCCATGGCCTGCCATTGAGAGAACCCACTAACGTTATCTGTTTGGGAAGGTGCTTGCTCCTGATGGCTAATACAAGCGGTGAACCAACGTAAAGATCAGGTATGGGCGATGGCGTGATCTCATGACCTTCGCCGGACAGCTGTAAGCTGAGGTTAGTCAATACTGGCGCTTCAATACTCGCAAACAATGCCTGCATCTTTTCGTTTACTTCATCGAGCTTGCCGATATAGGTAAATGTACCTCGACCAATCTCAGCGGCGCGGCGCATAAAATAACTATTGGGCGCGGAGCCTATACCCACTGTAAATAACCGGGTGTTGCTGAGTTTATTATTGATGGTCGTAAACAGTTGTTGTTCATTGCCCACTGCACCATCAGTAAGAAATACCACCTGACGTAAACGTTCCGGCGATTGGCAGCTCTCACACAGCGCCAGATCAAGGGCGCGTTTCATCTCGGTGCCTCCACGTGCCTGGAGCCCTTTGATAAAGATCAGGGCTTTGGCCTTGCTGTTGTCGTCTGCCGCTCGGACCGAGTCAAACAGGCTCCAGGCATCGGAATTAAATTCGATAATATTAAATCGATCCTGTGCGTCTAACCGCCCTACTGCCCATAACAAGGCCTGTCTTGCCTGACGAATGGATTCACCGCCCATAGAACCGGAGGTATCAATCACATAAGTGATATCACGAGGCATAGGTGACACGTCTACATCATCTATTGGCGGCGAGATCATTAACAAACCGTATTCACTGCCTTTATAGCTTTCGGCAAATAATTGCACCTGAGGAATCGTTAAATCTCGACCCGTCCACTCCAGCACAAAATCTGCATTGGCATGGTGTTGCTCCGCTGGCAGACTTACCCTCCAGTGTCTGGGGTCTACCTGTGATTTGGTGATTTGATGATAACGGCTCTGAACATCAGCAATTTCAAAGCCCGGCTGTACACTGACGTTGATCACCGTGGGATTGTGGTTTTCGTGGCTCAAGCCCCAGGGTGGAGTGATGCGAGAAGTATCTGAGGATACAAATCCATCCCTGGGCTTCCTACTTTCAAGCACTCTACTTGCAAGCACTCTGCTATCAAACACCATGCTAGCGGGCTCTTCCCTTAACTCTGCTCTTGACTCTATACCAGATGCTGAATCAGACCCTCCATCCGGTACTCTATCCGGTACTCTATCCGGTACTCTATCAGAAATGGCTTCGACTCGTTCACTCAGTGCTGGCAATCTCGCACCGGGTGTATAGCGAGGTGTAATCGTCATTGGGAAGCGCAAACTGTACTGTTCGCCGTTACGTGCCGCTTCGTGCTGATATTCGATGGTGACTTTAATAGACTCACCAGGGGGAATATTAGCCACCGACGTAGTA
>QNFP01000347.1 GCA_003645535.1 Gammaproteobacteria bacterium
AACGGCTCATCTTCTTTAGCCGCTTCCTCCGATCGCGTAGTAAAGACATCGACCGTGCGAAAGCTTCCATGTCCTCTTGATCCGGAGCTATCAAACGCGGCTCTTCTTGACCAGGTCGTCGATTACTACCACGAGACCTTGCTGGTGAGCCCTGAGGCTTTGGGGTATCTCGAAAAGCGCGGTATCACCGACGAAAAGACAATCCGCCGCTTTCGCCTTGGCTACGCCAATCGCACCCTTGGCCTCCGTTTGCCTGAGAAGAACCGGCAGCTCGGTGCCGAGCTGCGCGGCCGGCTGCAGGAGATCGGCATCTTTCGCGAGAGTGGACACGAACATCTCGCCGGATCGATCACTATTCCAGTCTTCGACAAATACGGTCACGTTTCTGAAACTTACGGCCGCAAAATCACCTCAAGCCTGCGCAAAGGCACTGCTTACCACCTCTACCTGCCAGGACCGCACAAAGGCATCTGGAATTTCGAAGCCTTGGACGACTCGAAGGAGGTCATCCTCTGTGAATCCTTCATCGACGCCATATCTTTCTGGGTAGCAGGATTTAAAAACGTCACGAGCTCCTACGGTACCAACGGCTTCACCGATGAGCTTCTCGAGGCCTTCAGAGCCAACGCCATCGACCGTGTACTGATCGCTTACGACCGGGACGACGCTGGCGACGCAGCCGCCAAAAAGCTCGCCAATCGGCTCGCAGCCGATGGTATCGGCTGCTTTCGCGTGCTCTTCCCGAAAGACATGGACGCCAACGACTACGCCGTTAAGGTGCAACCAGCATCAAAAAGCCTCGGATTGCTGATCAAGAAAGCGGAATGGCTGGCAGGGCCGACCAAACGCCCGGCAGCCGCAGCAACTAAAGAAGCAATGAATACCTCGGTTTCGGGGCCGCCTGAGCCTTCTCTTCCTTTAGTCGCTTCCCCTGAGCTATCTGATGCCGCCGAAACCCAGGCGCCACCTGACTCCGCACCGCCGACGCCTGCCAGCGTCACCGCCACCATTCGCGGCGACCAGATCATCATCACGCTCGGAGACCGCTGCTATCGGGTGCGCGGCCTTCAGAAAAACCTCAGCTACGAGCAGCTCAAAGTCGTGCTGCGGGTGACGCGTGGTGATCGCTTCTACCTCGACACGGTCGACCTCATCTCGGCCAAGGCTCGAGCCACCTTCATCAGACAGGCCGCTTCCGAACTCGAGACGAAAGAACAGGTCATCAAGAAAGACCTCGCCAAGATCTTCATGAAGCTCGAGGAGCTGCAAGACCGACAGATCAAAGCGACTCTCGAACCGGAGAAGAAAAACGCACTGCCGCCGATCTCCGAAGCCGAGCGAAAAGAGGCGCTTGGTTTGCTCTCAGACCCGAAACTCTTGAGCCGCATAGTGGGGGACTTCGACGCCTGCGGCGTCGTGGGTGAGCATACGAACAAGCTCACCGGCTACCTCGCAGCCGTCTCGCGTAAGCTCGAACGGCCGCTCGCGGTGATCATTCAGTCATCTTCGGCGGCTGGAAAGTCCGCATTGATGGACGCCATCCTCACCTTCGTGCCGCCTGAAGAGCGTGTGAAGTACTCAGCCATGACTGGACAGTCACTTTTCTACATGGGTGAGTCCGACCTGAAGCATAAGATTCTCGCGATCGCCGAAGAAGAAGGCGCTGAGCGCGCTTCCTACGCCTTGAAACTCCTGCAATCCGAAGGCGAGCTCACCATCGCCTCGACGGGCAAGGATCCCAGCACCGGGCGCTTGGTGACTCACGAGTACCGCGTCGAAGGTCCGGTGATGATTTTTCTCACCACTACGGCGATCGACATCGACGAAGAGCTGCTCAATCGCTGCGTCGTGCTCACCGTCGACGAAGACCGCCAGCAAACCCAAGCCATCCACGACTTGCAACGCAAGGCTGAGACGCTTGAGGGTCTACTCGCGCGGCGCGATAGCGAGACCCTCATCAACCTGCACCGCAACGCCCAACGCTTGCTCCGCCCGCTGCTCGTCGCCAACCCTTACGCCAAGAATCTGACCTTTTTGGACGATCGAACGCGTACACGGAGGGACCACATGAAGTATTTGACCCTCATTCGCACCATCGCTCTCCTGCACCAGCATCAACGACCGGTCAAAAACACCAAACACCGTGGCAAGACAGTCGAGTACATCGAAGTGCAACCCTCAGACATTGCTGCCGCCAATCAACTTGCACATGAAGTGCTTGGCAGGACGCTCGACGAGCTGTCGCCGCAAACGCGGCGCCTGCTCGAGATGGTGCATTGTTTGGTGACGGAGCGCTGTACCGAACTCGAGATGGATCAAGACGACTTCCGCTTCACAAGAAAAGAAGTCAGACACCACACCGGCTGGACCGACTTTCAGGTAAGGACTCATCTCGCAAAGCTCGCTGATCTCGAGTACGTGCTCGTACATCATGGCGGCCGAGGCCAGAGCTTCATCTACGAGCTGCTGTATGACGGCAAAGGCCAGGACGGGTGTGCTTTTATGATGCGGCTTCTCGATGTAAATCAGCTCTACGACGAAAAGAACGAGTATTCCGCAACCAACCCCGAGCATCGAGAAACCACTAACGAGTATGAATCGAGCCCCCAACGAGCCCCCAACGAGCATCCAACGAGCATCGCCGAAAATGCCGGAAGTGTTTGTAATGACAATGACTTTCAGGCGATTTCGTCGAAACCGTCCAAAAACGCACTTATAGGGCGTAAAAAAACACCACAGTCATACCCACAGACAGCCGTCGTATCCGCAGCTCCCCGGGAGTAGTGATGGCCGATCGCCGCCACGATCGCGCCAAGCTCATCGAAGACCTCGTGCCGACCGATGAAGGCACTCTCGGCGGTTATACGCTGAATTTTCTTCGAGACCAGAAGACCCGAAACTACTCGCCGCACTACATCCGCGCGAATGGCTTCGCCCTTCGCAACTTCCTTATCTGGCTTGATGATCGTGATCTGAAGTACCCGGAACAGATCACACCAGCCGTACTCGAGCGCTACCAGCGCTCGCTCTACAACTACCGCACCGAGAAGGACAAACGTCTCACATTCCGCTCGCAAAACGCGCGGCTGGGCGTAGTGAAGCGCTTCTTTCGCTACCTGGTGAAACAGCGCGTGATCGAGTGGAGCCCGGCAGATACGATCGAACTCCCTCGCATCGAACGACGATTACCGAAAGCCGTGCTTTCGCTCGAAGAAGCCGAAAAGGTCATCGCTCAACCCAACATCAAAACACCGAGAGGCATCAGAGACCGTGCAATCCTCGAAGTCTTGTACTCCACCGGCATTCGCCGGCAGGAGATCGTCGATCTCGACGTGTACTCGATCGACATCGACGGCGGCACGCTGACCGTGCGCCAGGGCAAAGGCAAGAAGGACCGCATGATTCCGATCGGCGAACGTGCCTTAGCCTGGGTGGAGAAGTACATCGAAGAAGTGCGGCCAACGTTTGCCATGGGACAGGATGACGGCGCTTTGTTTTTGACCACGCACCGAAAGCCGATGTCGCCGGTACGAATGTCGTTGATTGTGCGGCAACACGTCGAAGCCGCCGACATCGGCAAACGGGGCTCGTGTCACCTTTTCCGGCATACGATGGCAACGCTGATGCTCGAAGGCGGCGCTGATACACGATTCATCCAGGCGATGCTCGGCCACGCCGACATCTCGACGACGCAGATCTACACGC
>QNFP01000348.1 GCA_003645535.1 Gammaproteobacteria bacterium
AAGTTGCCGCTCGGTTGATCGTAGATTTCCCAGCCCGAGGAAGAATAGTTGGCGTTACCATCCCAAAGAATTTCTGCAAGCAATGCAGCAGGATTACCGCTGTCTGCGCTACCTCTATTCCCTATTTGCCAGGCAAAATAGTGTGTGCCGACACCCAGATCGATTGTTACCGAATCGGATTGCTGCCAATTGTTAGCATTGGCCAATGGCACTCCTGAATTCAAAGTCGCCCAATCTGTGCTAAGGATACAACTCATATCGAAACACAATCCACCATTACTAACAAGATTGTCCCCGGTCATATTGATAGTTATGGGTATGGCCTGACTTGATGTCGCGAAGCCGAAAAATAATAGTAGTGCCGCTGACATTCTTGTAATTTTGTTTTTCATTTTCAAATCACTATGTTTGATTACAGTAAGTAATGCAATTTGCATGCCCATATCTTTTTTTTGATATCAACCATTAGGGTATGAAAAGCGCTCGGGAGTAACTTGTAAATATTTAATACAACCTTAAGGCAAGACTGTAAAGATTCTTTACAGTCCGTTGTTAGGACTTGTCCTTGTTTAGTGGACCACCTGAGTTGACTTAGAATACGGGGTCAGGGGGTGAGCAATGGACAGGAAGAAGAGGATATAAGCGATACAGTGCAGAGTAAAACAGGAAGCGTTGAAGCGCGCTAGCGAATATGGGATGACAGGGCAGTCTTCCCAAAGGCTAGATCACTCTCATTGTAAGCCGCTTCCTCAGCTGTCCAGGCGACGATCCCCAAGGTGGCTTCCACGGAAATATTACGATCTGAACTGGTGGGCCTATCTGAGGCATTCAAGAAAAACCACCTCAAATGAGGTGGCTTAATTGGTTATTATTTTTTGTCTTTATTGTTAGCTACGCATTCTCCGGCGAGCAAAACCTATGCCAAAGAGTCCTGCTGCGAACAGGGCAATGATTGAGGGTTCAGGTACATTGTTGCAGCTTCCGCGGCTAATTGAAAAGTTACCGACACCCCAGTAATCCGGTTCAATCGTAATCGAAGTAATTGTCGAACAGCTGCCGTTGCTGTTGTCTGCGTAGATTCCAAATCCAGGTGTATTGGAGCGATTGACATTGAACCATTGTTGACTATCGATACCTGATCCATTGGTTTCGGTCGCGAGCAGCCAGGCGTTATTTCCAGTCGAGCCCAGGTCGGCGCCCACGTTGAACGAGAATGCGAACGTATCGGTCGGCAACGTCAGCTTGATCAGGTGCTCTTCCGTGGTGTAAATGTTGTAATCGCTGGCCTCGCCGTTATTCCACCAGGTTGTACTATCGGCAGTATTATTGCTCAAGGCAATCGAGTTATTCGAGTAATCTGAAAATTCGACAAAGCCGTCTCCCGGCGCTGCAACCTGGGTAGATGTGCCGCTGGGGGACGCGGTGAAAGCAAAATCCGTCATCGTATAACCAGCAATTGTTCCGGGTGTCGCGGCACCTGTGCTATAGGTCTCAAGTATCAATGAAGCCGATGCTTGCGGTGTGAGACCGACGGAGGTAGCCATGAGGACCAGGATCGAGAATAGTTTTTTCATGATAAATAATTTCCAGTTAATTCTATGAAAAACAGATTTTTCATTTCATGAACTAAGTAATGCAGGCTCTATGCCAAAACTTTGCAGAACGTCAATATTAACAATTTGGCTTAAAAACATGTGACGCAGTTCTCCTAAAAAGCACGTTCAGATCGATAAGAACGCTCTTATCAGGTCAGCTCTAAATGCTCAAAAGGCTTGCAAAGCATTTTGTGTAAAAAACTTTTACACTTGTGACAACAGTACTGTAACGAATCTTTACAGTATTCAATCCTAAAGCAGACTTGTTTGATGCAAAGTTATGGTTCAGCTGGCCCCCATAAAATCAGAACTTCCCCACCAAGGTTTACTACCCAACACAGCATTCTCCAATATAGACTCTGAAAAGGGCAACCTAAGCTGTGGTCTTATTGATAATCGAAAAGGGGTCGAACTGTGGCGGTTGCATGTGACTTAGCTACAAGCCGCTTGCCAGTCCAGCTTCGCTTTGGCTTCTTCACGCGCATAGTCGCGGATGTGAAAGTAATCCAGAGGAGCAGGATAGACTCGTTGATCCAGATCTCGCAATCCGGCCAGACAACCAACCAGGCGCTTCCAGGCGTGTAACCTGTTCAATGGAAAACTCGCGTGGCGCCGGCTCGCAAACACTTCCGTCAGCCCGAATCCCTGGATGTGCCGGGGAAAAGCCGCCAGGCGGAAATCTACGTCGAAATCTTCTCTGATGAATCCCAATAGCCGGGCTGTCCAGAATCCAAGCTTCTCATCGGGAGCAGCGATAGCCAGCTTTTCGAGGTCCATGAGTCTACCTTCCTCCTCCAGCAGTACCAGGATCTCGATGAACCAGCGCAGTTGGTAACCGTGCGGGGCACGGTGTTCGTTCATGTGGTAGACAAGATGGACGAGTTCGGCTTCCATCGTCAATAACTTTGCAGTTTCACCCGCAGGCAGGGACATTGGAACCACCCGTGTGATCGACTCGAAATCCAGGTGTTCGAAGAGTCGGAAGCGATGATGGATGTCGAGGAGAAGCCCACTGGGCTCGTGGTTGTAATAGACCGCATCCCGTGTGACCTCTCCTGTTTTGACGAATCCATTCCGTTTCAGGACAACCTCCATACCAGGGAGCCGATCGGGAGATATGTAGAGGTCGACATCACCCATCTGGTTGTGGGCGAGCAGGCGCGGGTAACGCGCCGCCATTCCTGCGCTCTTGAGCAGCGTAGGCTCAACATCCTCGGCACGAAGTTCGTGCAGGATCCTGAAAAAGGACTCGAGGCGAAGCACGTTCCTTTCGTAGGCTGCCTCGGTGGCCTCGCTAAAGTGGGTGGCAACATTCTCTGGCAGGCTTTCCAGAGCGTCCTCGGCGGACAACGCGGCACCCATCATTCCGGTGACGCAGTCGGAGTCAAGTTTACTCAACACCTTGCGCCAGACGCCAGGAGACGCTGCTAAGGCGTTGTCGAACTCAACAGGAGCAGGTTGGCCTGAGACCTGCCTGCCAAAGGAGCGCAGCAGGCTGCGAGTGACTGTAATTTCAGATTCGGAGTTCATAGCTTAAAGAATGTATAGGAATTTCATCCTGGTTTAAATCGAGATTTCCTAATCTGCGATGGATGTCTCAAAGTATTATTACTGAAAAAGCACCAATGATTGCCTAAAGCACACCGCTATTTAACAAGTAACACTCAGCTTTAAAAATGGACTCAAGCGGTACGATCAAACTAGACTGAAGTTTTCGTTTGAGGCTTAGACATTGCGTTCTTACCGGCAGTTACAGGGAATCTTGTGCTTTTGTTTCTTCGCTTTTCTTTTTCCGAGGGGCCTGCCCGCTGCCGAGCCCTTACCGGAACGGTTTCTGCCGCTTGACGGGAAGATTGCTGAAGATGGAACCCGCGTTGAGATTAACTGGCCCAAGGCTTCTCGTTCGAAAGGCGGCCGTGTCAGTATTCAACGACGAATCATGGGTCAAACAGGCAAGGATTCATGGCGAAACATTGCCGCGGTCAGAAGAGTCGCCAGGGTCTATCTGGATAACCAGGTCCAGTCAGGTGTCGCTTATGAATACCGGATTTCCCGCCCTGGCAAAAAGTGGATTGAAACAGGATATTGGACAACGGGAC
>QNFP01000349.1 GCA_003645535.1 Gammaproteobacteria bacterium
CTCATACCCATAATCCTCAGTGACTACAGGAACTTCGTTGTCCCAAGTTCCTCCGTGTGCTCCGTTTGTTGGCTTGTTATGTCGCAGTTCCTTTTTTACAACAGACTTTGTAAGTGCTTCTTCTGGCGTTTTGCCAGCTATGATGCGTTGTCGTAATGTATTTTGGTCAATGCAATATTCCTTAGCCCAATCAACTAATGGCTTGTACTCCCCAAAGGCATACAGTTCCATAAGCTTTCGTTTCTTTATCTTAACTTTCCTGACACGTAACTTCCTCAAGTCGTGTCCAACAGTGATGTCCTGACCTCGTTGAAGTCGCAAGTATAGCGTGCTTGGTGACAGTCCTAATATAACTGCCATCTCTCCAACAGTCCTATACTTACCCTTGTGCATAACGGTAGCCATCTTATTCCTTGAAGGTGTTGTAAGTGCATCTTTAACACTCCATCCTTTAAGGAGTCTAGCACTTATAGTTGTAGAAGTAATGCCAGTATCCCTACTCCATGCCGCTATTGATTGTGTCGTGCCTTCGTACTCAACTAGTTTGATATTAACCACAGCCTCTCCTTATGTATGTTGTGTGTATGGTATACCCATACTTAAAGTGTATCAACACTAAATTTGTTAACATTAATACCCCTATCAATAAGTGCCAACTGTGTAAGCCGTGTAGCCAAATTAGATGAGTCAATAGACATGGCTGTTCTACCAACAGCCGGACTACGCCGCTTGATTTTACTTATTTCTTCACGCATGCGCAGTGGCATAAAGGCTACCAACTCCGGGAAGTGGGTGTGTACCTGACCAAGTGTGTTACATGCCCTTACAATATTATCCACATCTTGGCGCAGCCCACCTATTTCATTACCAACAGTCACAACTTTCTTAGCCCATGCTAACAGCGCGAGATACTCCTTGTCGTATTTGTCCAAGGATATGTATTCCTTTCTAGTCCAACGGTATCTGTGATATGGAACTGCGATTTCACTTTCTAAAGTAAAGGTAGCCATGTAAATAATGTTTTCTCTTTCATCAGCCACAGAAAGCTGTATCTTACGTGTTGTGTCCCCAGCATTGTAATACCCAGCGTTTTGCAACATCTCAAAAGCTTCAAGGTGTTCCTTAGGTATCTGCCGTGTGTATAACTCTTTAATGTTTGCATCAGTTAATTCCAATGGGCATGGTAGCAAGCCATGCCAGCGTGATAAGTAATTGTACTTAGTGCTTATCCACATGTCTTTGTCGGATTGTGTAAGTCTTGTTGTCATACCTTTGTTGCTCCTTTGTCAATAATTACTTCATCACCATGTTCGCCGCCTATAGCATTAAACGTGGCACAGTGTGGGTCTACATTGCCATATTGTGCAGCTGCTTTTAGTAGCTTACCAGCTACGTCATCTTTGCCACCGTGTTCATCAATAGCACCCCTAATAGCAGTTAATAACGCGCCTCGTGTGCCCTTGGTAGTTATTAACCTAATACCACTACGCATCTCAGTAGCTACCCAACGTTTCTTATCTAGGAATATCCTTTTACCTCCTCCCCTTGTTTTTACGTCGCTATGAATAAGTACATCCCACCCATCATATGTATACAAGTATCCCTTAACAGGTACTCGCCAGATGTACTCGTGACCGCCATGAGAACTTGCAGTAATTGTTACTGTCCCTACTATCCTTTTCATAAATTACTCCCCTGCCGATGTCGTGTAGGTTATTTTGCTACCACTTTCCAATAGCTCAACTGCTTGCTCAATTTGCTCATTAGTTACGCCAGTAAAGTTACTTAGTATCGGTAGCATGTTGTCCAAGTCTTTATCGGTAACCCAAAAGGACAACCTAATCTTGCCGTTGTGCTCTCTGGAATGTACCTGTTGGTTATACCTACTTCTACCGCCACTAGTGTTAGTGCGTGACATCATTATCACAGCGCGGACTTCTTCAACAACTTCGGGAGCAATGTTGTGCATAACAGCCCAATCATGTGTGCCTTTACTTGTATAAACAACGCCTAACTGCGTACAAATTGCACTGGTTATGTATGCCTGTATGCCTGAGTATGTATTACATTTACCCCTGCGTATGTTATCCACAATAACTTTGTGGCTACGTGGCTTAACCTTGGACAAGTCCAATGTCTCACGTATCGTAGCTGTTATATATGGTGCCATCCTTTTTGGTACTGCGTATTCACCTATCATTGTTAATACCTCGCTATACTAGTTTCTGTGTATAAGTTCACCAACCCAACATTGCCATATTCCTCAACGTCAGTGGTTTCCTCGCCTACTCTAATCATCCCTATTTCTGCATCGGGATTATCATGTGTTATTTCCCAAATCGTGTGGTTTACATCATCCACTACGGTGTAGCCGTCATACCATTTCCAGTCTCTAATGTGTATGTATAGCTCCGTATCCGTAAGGGTAAACTCAGCACCTTCCTCTAATGTCTTGCGTGACTCCCCATCTAATAGCATAAGGAACTTAATTGCCGTGTCCCCTAATGCTATTAGTTTTAACTCACTCCTGTATCCCATGATTAATATTCCTCCACTGTGAACACTGCACTGGCGGCTATCTGCGCCTCTGGATAACCATCTAACAGCGTGAGTAGCCTAAGCATCTTGCTAGATGTAATTGTGCGTTTGTAAATGCCTAGGCACTGGCATCGGTGCATCTTGTAATTAATATCCTCACCAAGTATTTCCTTAGCCTTGCCACTACCACCAAGCTTGGTGTACATAAGCCCATTGCCATATACGTGGTGTACGTCACTACGGTGGTGCTCAGGCGTGTCACATTCACATTCATCTACCATTCCAGCTGCAAGTTTCATATCATTCCTCCAATTGAATGTTATTACCATATGGTGCTCGTTGGTCAGTGGTCATAACCCACATCACAGGAACATTAACAGGTGCTATCTCTTGGAAGTTAGTGTACCCATCGGTCAGCACAATGATGGCATCAAGGTCTGGCATATCTTCCTCTGCCACAGTAAGACCAGCTTCCATATCAGTACCACCTGACTCACTAGGTTTCAACTCAGATAAGTCAGTGTCCTCGTCAACTTCGTCAACTTTGAACACATTGGTGTGTGTCCAATACAGCTTGCATAGTTCTGGTGGAGCTTCCTGCAAGATACCCTGCACTTCGCCCATGAACTCAGCAATCTCAGTGTCACTAATTGAACCTGACGCATCGACAACAATAGCTATGTTACCTGACCGACTTCCCTTAGTACCCGGGAACGGTATGTGCGGCGGCAGTGCTAGTCGCCGTCTATTACAGCGCGCCCAAGTAGTTTCGTCACGCCCCATAGTATCAACCATGAACTCACGCATTACCTCTTTCCAGTCGACCTTAGGATTAGTAATTTCCTCAACCAATCTATCAAGCACACCATTGCCACTACCCTGCGCCTTCGCCGCATCTTTTGCTTGGTTCAACGCACGGTCAACCTTAGCCTGACTAGGCACTTGTCCCGGTTGTGGTTTCTGGTGTTGGTCATCACCTACTTGGTCATCATTTTCCTCATTTTCTGGGTCTTCCGGTAACATTGCATACACATCATCAACCTGACTATCTACCGTAACGGCTGGGTGACTCAGTGCATCAATAGGCATCGTACCTATGCCCGCCTCGTGGAGCGTTATGTTCACAACATAGTCACATGCTTTATTCC
>QNFP01000350.1 GCA_003645535.1 Gammaproteobacteria bacterium
CCCCTGCCCCGGGTTTCGGTCAGTTCATCTACCAGGCGCAGGGTTAACAGCGATTCAATCAGGCCAATGGAGGCCAGAATGAAAGAATAAGGAAGAATAATCCACAACGTCTCCATCGAAAAAGGCACAGAGGGCACATGGAATGTAGGCCAGCCGCCCTTAATGGATGCGACGTCGCCCACCACTTTGGTATCCAGATTAAGGCCAATAACTAACAGCGTAACAACAACAATAGCCACCAGGGAGGAAGGGATCGCCGTAGTGAGCTTAGGCAAGTAATTGATAATAGCCATGGTCAGGAACACCAGGCCCACCAACATATACAGTTGATCGCCGTGCATCCACGCCACATCGACAATAGACCCTTCCATAAACGTGCCGGTCAGCCACCCCGCCTCACCCGCCTCGCCAAATTGTCCCAATTGGGCGAGGAAGATTACAATTGCCAGGCCGTTAACAAAGCCCAGCATCACCGGGTGAGGCACCATGCGGATAAACTTACCCAGCCTTAATACACCCGCAGTTACCTGGATAAAACCCATCAACACAACCGTTGCAAACAAATACTCCACGCCGTGATCGGCTACCAGAGCCACCATCACTACGGCCAAGGCCCCGGTAGCACCGGAAATCATACCGGGGCGGCCGCCTATGCAGGCTGTAATCAAACCCACCATAAAAGCGGCATACAGGCCTACTAACGGCTCAACACCTGCAACGAAGGCAAAGGCAACCGCCTCTGGCACCAGCGCCAGAGCCACGGTCAGCCCCGACAATACATCGTTCTTGACGGAGGCTACTTTGCTGGGGTGTAGTTCAAACATGGGAGGACTCGCTGAATTGGGGCTTTCATGAAAAACAGGGCGCGCATTCTAGCACAGGCGAGGGTATGACAATTGTGAAAACTACAGAGGGTTAAAGGCCAAGTCTTGCCTTATACATACGGGCGGGATCGGCAAAAGGCCGCCTCCTTCAGCAGCTCAAGCAGCAACCTTGATAACCTCCGACTTCTTAAAACGGTAGTCTTTCCCACTTTTGGTGAACTTTATTTTATTAGCTCGAATTCTTCGTCTCATAGTCGATTCTGAGATTCCCAGGAAATCACAGGCTTCTCGAAGAGTCATCAAGTCTGAACTCGAAAATAATTTCATCGAATCGGTGATATCAATTCCAATCACATTTCCTTTCTTGTTATAGCGGACAATTATACCGTCTTCGTATTTTGATCTGGCTTCAATCTCATCGCTGAAATCAATCGATAGGTAGTCTATTTCTGAATTGTGGTGTATTTTCATTGTGGCACCTCAAAATTAACCATGACCGTAATCACTTCAAAGCAGTTACTCTCGACTTTTACTGTTACAGCAGCTAGTGCATTATCCACCCGGCCTTTGATTTTCTTAAAGTAGATAAACTTATCCATTGACTGCTGAATCGTTCCATCCGGCTTGCTCAGAAGAAGTTCAACTTCCTTTGGGGAGATATTCCTCTGCATCATTCTTTCTACGGCATGGGGGGTATATTTTATCTCCATTGATCCATCCTATTAGAATCGTCGCTCCTGGTCAATAACTGGTCATGTTATTGTCATTAATATTCAAAGAATATCCATCCCGAAACTTACTTACTCCGGCAACACAAAAGCCACCAACATATCCCCGGGCGCATGCCAGATACTCACACCCCTGGAGGCAAATTCGGCGTAGCGCACATCTTTGGGAATGACAGGATTAAAACGCCAGAATTCTTCTCCGATGGCGACGTCCACGGCGAATACATGACCCATGGCGCTAGTTAAAAAGCTTCCCTCCCCAAAAAACAAAGGTTGTCTGAAAGCTTAAACGGTCTTCATCAACAAAGCCGGCTGCCACCTTCATCTCCGCCGTACTCGGGCCAATCCGAGGCAAAAACACCTTGTGGGAAAACTTGCCCTATTACTATCGCGAGAAAAATAGCCTTGGTGAAGCCTAGTCCATTCGTTTTGGATGTGAAATGTGAGACCCGCCCCCCCCTTACACAGCCTGCCTGCGCAAAGTCACCGAGGGCAGCTCTCCAAACAAATTGTCATAATCATTTGCCAGCTGCCCCAGATGATGAAAACCGTGCTGCTGGCAAAGCTCCTTTACGGTGAACTCCCGCTTGTCCCCGTACAGTAAAGCCTTGTTCAACGCCTTGAGCTGCAAGGCTTTGATATAAGCAGCGGGGGAAATATCAAAGCGATCCTGAAAAGCATGCTCAAGAGTTCGACGGGATACGTCCACCCGCTCTAACACATAGGGAAGGTGAATTAAATCCATCGGGGTATTCTCAATAACATCCAAAGCCGTACCCAGGGCGGCCATGCGCTTGCTACGTTTTACGGCCGTAGATTTGACCTGTCCCCGATCCAGACACTGGAGAATAAGTTCAGCCAGGCTTTCTTCCAACGCCGAAATCTGGGCTCCACAGGGTGCACAACTGTCCGAAGCACTCCAACGGCCAATCCCTGCAGACAGCGCACAAAGCATTGACCGAATCTTCGATACAGTATCCGGGGAACCATTGCATACCTCGCGACCTGTTCCCAAAAAATCAGATAGAGGGCGCTGATAATGTAAATGCGCCGTACGCTCCAGTAACGCCTCTTTGATTGATAGCATAAAGACTTCAAAGCCCTGGCGGGTATTACTCTCGAAATCACTCCCGGCGGGAAAAATGATCAAGCTTTGCCGGGTGATGGACTGACCACACCAGTTAAAGCCAGTACAACTGCCTGTTTGCAGCGCAAAGGTACGATACCCCGCAAGTGGACCACCCATTTGGTAAAAGGGACAGTCAAAGTGTGCTCTACCATAGAACATTCGTGGGGAGACAAGCTGCTCCAGCTCGAATGGACGGTTGCTTCGCCCCAATTGGCGAAAATCCAGGTCCCAGCCGTGAACTGCCTCAGAAAGTTGCTCGTAGAGCTCGAACGATCGCTTGAAACAACTGACAGGGGTTGATCCGTCAACGGGCATGATGCCAATTCTCCGGGCAGTACTCCAATTGTTGCCAAAGCACGCTTATTTTTCGCAATTTTGATATCCACAATGATTATAGCCTCACCCGCTGGCGAAATCGAGCCAAAAATACTAATGTTCGCGGTTGCCGTCTCACTCAAGGTAGTTATCAGGATATTAAATATGAGGAAGTCTAAATGAAAAAAATTACAACTTTCGGCTCGGCATTACTGGCGAGCCTGCTTATGGCCGCAACTGCTACGGCAGCGCCGCCACCCATTCAAGAGCCCTCCAGCAAAGCAGACATACAGGCTGCACTCAGCGGCGGTGTTCCCGGTGGCCGCTGGAAAGAAGGCTTGCTGTTCGAAGGTGTAAAACCCATGCCATGGCTGAAAAGTGCAGCCAACTGGTTTCCGGGTACCGAAGATGTTCAGCCAGAAGAAATGCGCGTTACCTTTATGGGTAGCTCACCTTCGATTCGTCCGGGGCAGATGAATACCTCTATTTTTGTCGAGCTGGGTAATGGTGATAAATTTGTCTTTGATATGGGTGAGGGCTCGGTAGCAAATTACGTGGCTGCACGAGTCTCATTGAATGAAATTAATCATGTTTTTATCACTCACCTGCATGTGGACCACTTCGGTTCTTTGCCTTATCTGTGGATGTTTGGTACCTGGGCTGGCGGTTGGCATGAGCA
>QNFP01000351.1 GCA_003645535.1 Gammaproteobacteria bacterium
AGACAGATTAGAAACTGCTCCTCGTTATATCCAGGTGATTTTAGAGGGGAGCGCGCTCGATCGTGTAAATGGTCATGGTCTTCAGTGGGCACCTTAGAAATATCAAAGCCATATTCGGCGTACTGTAATATCTGCTTTATAGTAGTACAACCGACTTTTGGTGTTTCAACGTAGATGATTTTCAGTTGCTGCGACCAATTTATGAGGTAGTTTACATAGTTTGATTTGGCCGGGAAAAAATCAGATAAGCACTTTTTTCTATTTTTAGCTGTCATTTTCTAAAAGTATTGCGTATTTTTCGAAGAGGTGATGTTACGCGCCATAAATAAGACGAATACAAATTGTCCAATTTTTCCTGCACTATTGCCAGGCTTTGTTGAGTGGCAGCCAATTTTGACTGTAGTTCATCGAGGCTTATCGCGCCCTCCATCTTTTTGTGAATGGGACTGGACTCCAAGTCCCTCTTCTTTACATATTTCTTGTATTTGGAAGGTAATATCGGCCAACTATGTGTGCTCGAAAATCTGGATAGTTTACTAGCAAAATGCACTGCATAATCATTTTTGGATTCGCCCCCAAAATCTTCTATCAAACTTTCGCCATAGTATAAGTGACCCATGATGCAAGTTAGTACGTCATCTGTGGCCTTGTAAACATCAATATTTGGCGTGGATAAAATGTCCTTCCTAAAAAAAACATCTATTTGTTCGATAAAATCGAACCGGTCCTCGATATGTTTGTGACTGAAGGAATTCATGATAGAGCCATCGCGCTGCCTGTAATGATATAGCACATCTGAAATAGTTGATATTTTTGAACTGTAATAAATGGACTTTAGCCAGAAAACTACGCCTTCATAGTAGCGACGCTCTGGTTGCGACATACCATTCTGGTGAAGAAGAGCTAGTCGGTACATCTTTATCCACGATGTACCACGAATTTGGAGCGCGCAGTCAAACACATTGTCCTTTTTCTTGCCTATAATAATTGTGTCGTCGTCATATTTTGTTTGAAATACTTGTCTGTCGTCATCCATAAAACCACGGAAGCCACACACAGCGATATCAGCCCCCTCTTCTTTTATTGCTTGGTACAACAATTCCACAAAGTTAGCGGATACATAGTCATCGCTGTCGACGAAACACACATAATCTGCTGATGCGGATGCGATACCTGTGTTTCTGGCGCCGCCCAGGCCCTTGTTTTTGTCATGTCCGATAACTCTGATCCGGCTATCTTTCACCGCGTAGGAGTTGACTATGTTGAGTGTGCCATCGGGAGAGCAATTGTCGATACAAAGTATCTCAAGATTATGGTGTGTTTGGTTAACCAAACTTTCAAGGCACTGTTCGATATAGGCTTCCACATTGTAAAACGGTACGATGACAGTTACTTTTTCCAAGTTCTTATTTTCCTTAGATACCAAGTTTACATTCTCTACTTCGCCCCCATAGAGGCTCGGTTAACTCACTCTCCCATGTGTCCAGAAGATCAAGCATCGTATGTAGCATCTCTACCTCATTATTAGCCAGGTTATTTTCTTCACCAATATCGGTGTGTAGGTTAAAAAGCATAGGTGACACTCCTTGATGGCGATTATGCACTACTTTCCAATGCCCGCGACGCATCGCTCGCTTGCCCTCGGAACCACAGTGGCGCCAGAATAATGCACGCTCAGACAGGGTAGTGTTCGGTTTTGTGATCCTGCTTAACAGGCTTACGCCGTCCAGTTGCCAGTCTGGATCGATGGTGCCGCCAGCGGCATTGATAAATGTAGGCAAAAGATCCAGAGCTATGACTGGATCATCAATAACGCTTCTGCTGTTGATTTTACCGGGCCAGCGCATTACCCAAGGAACGCGAATACCACCTTCCCACACATCACGTTTTTTGCCGTGAAGCGGGTAATTATTTGCTCCTTTCAATGTCTGGCCACCGTTGTCATTTGTAAAAACCACAAGGGTTCTTTCTTCTTGGTTTGCCTGTTGGAGGCATGTGAGAATTTTTCCAACATTTTCGTCTAGGGAAACGATGAGCCCTACATACTTGCGGCGGCCCGCACTCTTTATCGAAGAAAGCTGTTTAAGAATTTGTGGCTTGGCTTGAAGCGGTCCGTGTGGAGCGGTAAAGGAAACGAGCAGGAAGTACGGCTGATTGCCGCTCCTTAGTATGAAGCGACAGGCAGCATCACCCAGGCGATCGGTGACATAGCCTTTCTCGGGGGTGGGCTTTCCATTGCTCTGTAGCACTTGATCTGATCTGGCCTCCTTTGCCGGGAAGTACGGTCGTGATCCTCCAAGCAGGCCATAAAACCAGTCAAAACCACGCTGGTTGGGATGAAAGGCCGCTGCATAGCCGAGGTGCCATTTGCCAATCAAGGCGGTACGGTATCCCAGATCTTGTAGATATTTGGTGCCAAGGGTTTCTGTCAAAGGAAGCCCTGTCTGGTTAGCTGGGCGCAGGTTGTTGTCAAAACCGAAGCGCTGCTGATAGCGACCCGTTAATAGCCCGGCGCGCGAAGGCGCGCATACGGTCCCACTCATGTAAGCATTGGTAAACCGGGCGCCCTGGCTGGCGATACGATCAATATTTGGTGTTAGATTTCTTATGTCATCGGCCGCATTCGGTTGAAAGTTGAAATCTGCGTAGCCTGCATCATCTGCGTAGAGCAGAACTATATTTGGTTTCCCGGTTGTGACAGCTGCGAGAAGGTCGACATGAAATGTGATCAGGAGGAGCAAGCTGAAGAGATATCGTTGCATGATTTAGATGACATCACATATCGATGATATAAGTTGCAGCATAACATAGCACTTCGGCTGAAACACAGTTTGGGGAAGTCATTCTCCTTCGTGTCATTTTGAAAACAGACGCCAAATATACGAAAGGGTAGTGTTAGGCTCCCCGAGTGTGCCTATTTCACCGTGGACTTGTGGTAAAACGAATGCGAGGCGGGTTACAAAATACTATCCAGACCATACAAAGCACCGCTATCATTCGGAGCTTGCGTCAAAACAAATTCGAGCGCGTCTTTGAGCTTTTCCGGGCTGGAGAAACCTTCCACAAGGTCTTTGCTGCGGAGAAACTCTATGGCTTCCTCGTCTTTTTCTGCCAAAACCAGCGCCATGAAATAGCGAAACTGATGCGCTACATTGTCCTGCCAGGGGACGACTCGCCGAGAAACCAGTGCCCTGAATTTTGAAAATGCGTTAATGCATACATCGGGTGTCTGGTTCTGCGCCATATTGACCCAGAATGCGGGTATCTGATATGTCCAGTGGCGTATGATATTTTGGGCCGCTTCGGGCAACTGAGCGTCTGTGAGCAGTTTGTATATGATTTCTTTGATCCTGATACCATCCAGGACCACTTTTGGGGAAAGCACACCCCGTGTCGCGGAATCCTGGCTCTGGTGGTAGTGATAGATGATATCGGGAATAAGGGATACTTTCCTAGCCTGTATCAAGGCTGTTGTTAGCATAACCAGATCCAAGCCAACAATTAAGTCGGTTCGGTAGCGTATTTTGAAATTATTGACGAAGCTACGCTTGTACAAGTAGCTACAATGACTTGTCGGGATGGTTTGAAGGAATGTGGATTCATAGATATTGGTATTTGATGTTTCTGGTTGAGGCTTTGACGCCGGTGAAGGGTCGGTGTCGTCACCCTCGTA
>QNFP01000352.1 GCA_003645535.1 Gammaproteobacteria bacterium
AACTCACCCGACATAATAGCGTCGGTGATGCCGCCAAACATGGTCGCAAAGTTAGCACCAATGTTGGAGAAAAGAGTGCCAAGATTGGAGCCCATATTAGACAGCAAGTTATGCCAGCCATTAGCCAAACCCATAAACCCGTCTTTGACTATATTGAAAAATCCAATAAAAGCGGTGGAAATGAAGCCACCAAATGACTTGAGAGCACTAATAGAACCGCCAATGAATGTTGACACCACCCCGCTTACTTTAGTAAAAACAGAGCTAAACACAGAAACAATGATGGGACCAGCCTGCGAAAAGACAGAAGCGAAAGACTTACCAATATAAGCAAAAGCATTATAAATAAGACTACCAATACTCTTGATAATAAATGTTATCCCAATAAGATCCGCCATCCCCTTACCAAACGAAACAATAGCAGCACCAACATCAAATAAAGCCTTAGCTAAATAACCAACCCCGCCAGCCACAAACTTAATCACAGCCCATACACCCTTAAAACCCGCCGTGATATACCCAGCAAATCCAGCTAGAATTGCCTCCGCACCTGCTAATGACACACCTAAAGCCATTAAAAACGATTTAGACCAAGAAAGAGCAGTGCCCCCCACCATACCATAAAGCGTCTTGAAAAAAGCAGTCATCCTGGTCGTACCGGTGACAACCAATAATTCCCACATGTTTTTGAAATGCTTGCCCGCACCAGAAGAAAACTTAACTATGTTACCAAAAAACGCATAGAATAAATTTTTAGCACCCTCTGCCGCAGCGGATAGACCAGAGAACAACTTTTTAGTAAAGAAACCTTTAAGAAAACTCCCTAATTTTTTAAACGGGGATAGCATCCTCCCCAAAAATTTCCCACCAAATGACCGCCCCACAACAGCTAAAGACTTCTTTAAACCCCATAATGTCTCTGCAAGCCCCCACACCGCTTTCTTAACCTGTTTGAATATCACCTTAGCAAAAACAAACTTAGCCAGAAGAGCAAGCGGAGCAACAATCGCCACCTTCAAAGCAATAAACGCTAAAATAAAAGCACCAATAATCGCCCCAACAGCAATAAACACAGCACCCGCAGCAGCAAAAGCAGCACCCCACAACATCACATTCTGAACCAACTCCTTATTAGCCTTAACCCAATCAATAATGCTGGTGATAATAGGCTTAATAGCGTCAATAATGCTGACAAGAATAGGAACAACAGTAGCACCTATCTGATTAACAACACCAGCAAGCTGCAACTTCAACACGCCCCAAGCATCGCTAAACAGCTCCGCATCACGCACCGCGTCATCACTAAGCACTACCCCAAGTTTCTGTGCCTCAGCAGCCATCTCCGCCAAACCAGCACTGCCTTTTGACAACATAGACAGCATCTGAGCACCCTCAGTATCAAAAATCTGAAAAGCCAGACGCAATTTGTCACTATGATTGCCAACTTTATTCAACGCATCGCCAATCATCCCCAATTGCTGCTCGACCGGGAGAAGCTTCAATTGTTTAGGGTCTAACTTCAGCTCTTTAAATGCTTTGACAGCAGCACCAGTACCTTTAGCCGCCTCCGCCATACGACGAATCATTCTCCGCAATGAATTATTCAGCGTCTCAGTAGCGATACTACCAAGGCCCGCCGCAAAATGCAATTCTTGCAGAGCCTTGATACTAATCCCCAGCCGAGAGGCGGTCTTACCGATACTATCACCAAAGGTAGCAAATGCACGGGCAGCAGCCAAAAAAGCAGTAGTAATAGTGCTGCCAATAAAGAATAGTTTCTTACCGATACTAGCGACCGCTCGGCCAAAACGCTCGAGCTTCTTACGTGCGGTCGCAAAGCCCTTCTTCAAACCATCTTTAACGCCTAAGGCCACATATGCTTGGCCTGCTTTTACGGCTGCTGGCATTAGAAAGAGTCCTGCCAAATTTGAGGATAATTGGTGCGTGCCTTAGCTTCAGCAGGAGCAAGGAAGGGATGGTGGACGCGTTTTCTACTTTTCCCTATCCTGCGAACTTTCTGATAGCCACCTTCTTCAAGTACCGATGGAGTATCTATGCCCTTGGTGATACCAAATGGCTGAGTGAAGACATAGACGTTATTCTCGTCGGTCACCTCGAACTTAATCAACTTCAGACCAGGATTAGTATGTTGACGAGGCGGAGCACCATGTCTAGCGGATTTCTTGGTTCGGCGGATAGATTGGCGAGCAATTTTGCGGACTATCCCACCAATGCGAAACAAATTGCGTCGCTTAACTCTATCCGCCGCCTGTAGCACTTTGTGCGGCGTCATTGCTACATCGACTAATTTCATGGTTATCATCGACTAACACCCGCAACATAGAAATACTGGACTTTTTAATTGGTATTCCGCCTCCACCAGTATTTTTGCTGTACGGGTGAAAATCTTGTGGGCGGAACCTTCGCCGCTTGGAATTAATATTGGCGTGCAAAGCCATTATAGCGGATGTGTGGTCCCAAGCATCTGATTTGCGAGCTTTAATTGCCCACAAAAGATCACGGAGCGTCCAAGAATCTGGATTAATTCCTATGATTCCTGCTGACTCTGCGATGAATCGCCATCCATCGAAAGGTTCTCTAGGGCTTCCTCCATCTGGGCTTCCACCTTGCTGAATCCCACTTCCAGAGCCGTGTCTATCCGTTGATCCTCCAATTTTTCCTTGGTCATGTCCGTCGCTTTGGATTCCAGTTCCCGTATCTTGCCGTGCAGCTTCTCCAGCGTCGCCCCCACGTTTGGTTGCCAACATAGGAAAAAATTTGTGATGCCCTCCAAGAAAGCATCGGAAGCATCATGCAGAGCAGCCCCACCCATCGCCGAACCAAAATCCTCATCAGAAACCTCAAGTTTATCAGCTTGAGGCTTAGCGATCACATATAGCAGATCCACCAATCGCCACGGATCGCGGGAAAGCTCGATAAGAAACGAGCCATCAGAAATAGTTAACAAATCAATATCAAGCATGGTTTTGACACGCTTAATATCGCCGATAGTAAGATCGAGGGACCATGTTCTGTCTTCGGTGTCTTTGAATGTCGTCGCCATATCACTGTCTCCATGTGTCACTGTTTAAACAAAAACGGGGTGGAGGACTCGACAATCCCCCACCCCGCCCCATCATCAATCCCGCGCCAACGGTAAACTACACTCCACCACCAACAATTTATTTTTGCCTAGCATGAAACTCCTCGTGAACATCAGACCAAGTTTTACCATCGCAGACATTACGAATACTGGATCTAGATACCCCATATTTCTCCGTCAGAGTTTTTAGTGATTCATCAGAAGCCAGAATTTCTCGCACATCATCCACAGTAAGTTTGGTAATTGTCTGATTCTGTGACTGTTGTTTGGGTGAAGCCCAACGACAATTCGAGGGTTCATAAATTTTATTATTATCTATTCTGTCTATTGTGGTGTCTTCCGGTCTCTCACCCATATCTTGTAGGAACGCTTCAAAAGAATTCTTCCACCGATCGCAGACAATGATCCCCCGCTCACCATATCGATCATAACCAATATTCTTAGGGTTGTAGCAGCGATCTTTCATGGCCTGCCACGATTTGTAAGTTCTAGATTTTGTTAATCCATGGGTAGTTCTTGTGGTAGATCTACATACCTTACAGCTGATAGATTCGCCACGACGTA
>QNFP01000353.1 GCA_003645535.1 Gammaproteobacteria bacterium
CGCTTGGACGATTCAAACCCAATGGGAGAGAAAGATCCCAGCATAGCCATCGACACACCCACCGCGAGCTCACCAATGCCCCGGGAATCAGAATTAATCATAGCCTCGGCCGAATCACCCAGGTTGTAGAAGATATTGTAGCCATACGGCAGCGGGATCGTGTAATACTCGCCCTCTGCACCACCAACAACGGACTTCATAAGCACTATATTCCGCTCCCGAACATGCTGGGGCACTTTGTCATACCAGTTTTCGCCGTCATCGTCATCGCCAGCCATAAACCGATTCAGCATTGCCAGGGCAAATGATCCAGCCACAAGGCCACCGGCAAACTTCTGCGCCATATTAAACGATTTCGTTCCGTCAGCGTTGACCTTCATGGTCCCCATGGCCCGGGCAAACGTGGCTGTACCCTGAATGGAGGCATTAGCGAACATGTACGCGCTATTCAACACCTGGCCATACTCACCCTTTCGATTAAAGTTTACCGTCAGGTTTTTAGCCAAAGACGCGGCCTTTTTGCGGGCCGTGAGATTGTCCATTCCCTGGGCTTCCATGGCATCTATGGCATGTTTATATACAGATAGGCGCACCCCGTTCTCAATAGCTGAGTTGGCATGTTCAACGAGATCCTTAACCTTTGTGACAAACTTCAACACCTGGCCTTTTGCGCCACCCTGGGCCACATCAATCATGCGCTCCAGCTCTTTAGCCTGGCCGTCTACATCCTTCATATCAAACCAGCCAGTTTTCGCGCCATCTTCACGGAACTGGTCGAAATCCTTTTGCCACTCCAGCGCCTCACCAGTCAAGGCCTTGTTATACAGGGAAGCATGTATTACCCGGACCGCCATCGGGACAGACTTCACCATCTTGCCAACCAGCTTGGTCCCTTTGGCCCGGCCATCGTGTAGATCCTGCTCTCCCAGCAGGTTTATTATTGCGGTCTGAATGTCCCGAGACATATTAGAGATCATAAATTCCGGGTTGTAGCTGGTCGACATGGCGCTTAACCACCTGGTTATAGCGTTCATCACCTGTAAAACCTTGTTCATGGACTCCGGGCCCATATTCTGCATCGCCCGGATCAATCGCTTATCGGCCAGCTTGATATAATAGGTTTTACCGTCCCTCTTCGTAGCGAAATACCTGTCTTTCAACATGTGCATAGGCACCGGCATTTCTTTTACTTCCTCTCGATAAACCTTGCTCGGTATTCTCGTTTTGTTTGTTCTGGCCAGCGCGCGAGCATCCTTGCTCTCTTCGGTTTCTATCTTAACCACACGACGATCCTTGTCCGGCCGGCCCTCAGTGAAAACGTCCCAATATCCCGGATTTGGATTAGCTTCCACCATATCAAGGAATACGTTGCCTACCTCGTTCTTACGCTTCCGGATCGCCGCGTCCGTAGTGTCCTTGATCGCATGTAGTACGGGGGATTCCGCCATAGTCCGGCGCCCCAGGGCCCGCATGGACTCTTTCCCGCGAATATCAAAGCCGCGGCCAATGCGTGAAAAGTTTTCATCATCGGCGTATCCCTTCAGTGGCACATAATTACTGTAGGTCCGCTCCCATGTGTCGGTAATGCTGTCATCCTGCAATCCGGAACGCATTAAGCCGCGCTGGTGCTCCAGCAGGCCGTAAACGTGCGCAGCAGTGTCCCTCAGAGCCGCTGTGCGCCCCTCCGCGTCAAACCGGGCCAGTATGTCACTTGCCTCCTGATTCGTCATACCGGAGCCGCCATCAGGCATTTTGGGGTTAATTTTGGCTATTTGCTTGTTCCGCTCCCTCGCATGTTTGGCAACCAGGTAAAGATCGAGCTCTTCACGCTTGATATTGTGGCGGCCCATGGCATCGGACAAAGGCTCCAAGTATGTTTCCTTCAGTAACCGGAGGTCATTTTCAGTCTTACCATGGAAAGCCTCTTCTGCTCGATAGGCACTTTCCTCAATCTCAACACCACCAATGGCCTTTTCGGTTTTCAGTAGCGGGCGCATTTTGTCTTGCCAGTGCCGCAATACGGTATCGGTCAGCTTTTCTACCGGGGCATCAAATCCCTCTTCCTCAACCCGGAACATTCCACCAGGGTTAGGATTGCGATACATTCCGCCAAAATAGGTAAAGTTTTTATTGCGGCCCTTGTTCTCCACAAATCCAAACCGCTTATAGAACTTCACCAGCCGGGACCGGGACGTTGTTCCCATCTGGTCATCTTTACTGGCAGGCTCAAGGAATATAGGCCTGTCGTGCTGGTCCGCGAAATTGGTTAATTCCTGCATGGCCTTGGAGCCAGTGCCAGATTTTCTATCACCAGTTGGAACAATAAAGTTTGAAAGCTGGATGGCGCCATTGTTTCGCAGCGAAAGGAAAAACGAATCCAGGCCCAGCCTTTCGGTAATATCGGCCTCAAACTCGTACATTTTCTTTTCTACATCGCTGTCTGATACGCGGAACATGATGTTTGGGCTATCTGCTTGATCTGGATCAAAAACTGCGTTTACTGATCTGATTATTTTCGGATTAAGAACAGCAATCGTGTCTTCTTTTGGGTTTTGAGATAAGAAATCACGAATACTGCCTTCGCGCTTTTCGTCCTGAGTGGAATCCTTTGGTGTACCAAACTCATAATAACCAGTGATATGCTGGTCGCCATCATAAAACATATCAAGACCGTTATATTCATCAAAGCGCAAAGTCCTTTCTGAGCCTTTAGTTGTTTTATAGGTTGTTTCACCTGTTTCTCTCAACTCATTTAAATCAACCTCACCCCTACCGTCCCACAGAACAAGATCAAACCCCTCGCTTACGAGTCGCTCTCGTACATCAGATGAAGTACCAAACTTTTCGTAGGTTTCACTTGCAACGCTAGCCACATCAGCAATAGAGCCTTCTTTGCCGCGCTGCAAAAACACAGGGGTAATAGTGTTGCCGGTTACAGGGTATGCAGCAAACTCGCTTGGCTCACCACTAAACCAGTGTGCATTGAATGGCGCGTCAGGGTCTCTGGCTGGCAGCCTGTTGTTGTCAAAACCTTCACCGAGGATTCCGCCCGTGTTGGCGTGATACCAAGTCTTTTTTGTATCAAAGCCCATATCCTCCGCCCGCTCCGTCCTGGCTTTCTTGGACATATCCAAGCCCTTCGCCTTGGCAGCCTTCCACTCTGGAGACTCTGGTCCGTTGTCGTTCTCTAATTTAAACAATGAGCCCTGCTGCGTATCGTTCTGATCCCACAGATCCCGGTCCGCCTTTTTCTCTGGCTTTGTGGCGCCAGGCAGAGTGCCGTCAGCGTTAAATCCCCACTCCTCGAAATTAAAGGCACCTTTGCGCGGCAGATCCTTGAAGCCGCGTTCATCATTGATCTTGCTCACTTCAGCATCAGTCAGGAGCCGCTTAACCTTCAGGGTCCCGGCTATGATCCAGTTGCCCAACATCGAGTGATTTGTTTTATAGCGGTAATAGCCGTCCTCGGGCACCTGGTCAGTGATGTGCGCCGTAACTGGCTTGATCTTCCCCTTGCGCGGTCCGTTCTTGTACCGCTCCGCCCGCTTGTTTGCCTCGGTCTGCCAGTCAACATCATCGCCAACCTCGACTTCAGCCCAAACGTGCTCGGGATTCCGATACGATGGCGCTTTATCACCCTTCGTTTTCTTCAGGCCAATATGGGTAG
>QNFP01000354.1 GCA_003645535.1 Gammaproteobacteria bacterium
ATGAGGCACTCAGAACTGTTTTTGCGTTGTAGCATTGTGGCGCCTCGGAATGTGAGACAGCGTACAGATTTTGCGAACCGCTGGATGCCGCGCCCAGAGATCCACGTGCCTAGTACGCTGGACAATATATGATGTGCCCAGTATGTTGGACAAAGTAGAATTGAACCAGTGAACTGGACGGATGATGTTGAACAAAGATGAGCTTCGCAGAATCTTGGAGAGTTGGTCCTTCTGGAAAAAAACCTCTCCAAAGAGTGTGCCGCGAAAGACAGCGGCAACATGCGTATTGTACCCAGAGGTTGTGAACGTCATTACCGGTGTGCGGCGCTGTGGAAAATCAACACTGCTTCAACAGCTTATGAAGACGAACAAAATCCAGCCGGAAAATGCGATCTTCGTCAACTTCGAAGACCCTCGTTTGACCCAGTACCTGGACCATACCTTGCTGGAGCAGATCTGCGAATTGGCCGAAGAAGACGAAAAACGACCTTTCACCTTCTTCTTCGACGAGATACAGCACGTGGCAAACTGGCAGAAATGGATCAACTCCAACTTGGAAAGACGCCCGGAACACACTTTTGTCGTCACGGGATCGAATGGCCGTTTGCTCAGCGGTGAGCTTGCCACGTCGCTGACTGGACGCCATCTTTCGACCGAAGTTTTTCCCTTTGACCTTGACGAATTTCGAAGGCTTCATCCCAAAGGGACATTGAGGAGCTTCTTGAAAAGGGGAGGATTCCCCGCTGCTTTGAAGATCAAGGAGTCCGAGCGGCTGCTCCAGCAGTATTTCCACGACATCATCGAAAGAGATGTTCGCGAACGGGTATCCGCCAAGTCCAGCCGTCCTCTCATGGCGGTGGCTCAAATGGTCTTCGAATCGGTCGGGAGCGAAACGAGCCTGAGAAGGATTGCCGGAGCATTGCAGTTGAGTCCGGAGACGGTGAGCGGTTATTTGCAGGCCTGTGAGGATGCGTATCTGATTTTCAGTTGCCCATACTTTGCGTATTCGGAGGCGAAGAGAATCCGCCGAAACAAGAAGTACTATGCGATCGATACGGCACTGCGCAGGGCGGTCACGACCAAGTTCGGGGCCGATCTTGGAAAAGATTTTGAAAATCTCGTTTACCTCACCTTGCGTAAGAAATCGACCGAAGTCTTCTATTGGAGGGGCAAAGCGGAGGTCGACTTCGTAGTGAATACCAAAAACGGAGTCACACCGTTTCAGGTAACTTTCGGGAAGCCGCGAGAGAGGCACGAGAAAGGCCTGCGAGAGTTCTACGAAACATTCCCCCACGCAGGGGAAGCAATCTACGTCACTCCAGACACTTTTGAAGAACTCATGGAACTCGAACTTTAGCGTGTCCTTCTCACCAACTATCTGCTGCGGACCACTATACGATGCTGCGCAAGAGCGGTCTATTTAAGGTGTGAATGATAATTATTCACGGCGTGAATGGTTGAGCCTCCTGCAAACCTCAAATGAAGCACATTCGAAGAGACGCACCATTGTGGTAGCGGGCTTCCAGCCTGCGGTCCGGGAAGGAATCACTTTGACCATCCTACCTTCACGTGGGCATTGTTGAAGGGCAATAACTATTGGTCAGATCATGGGGGCATAGTTCATGGACCAGATTTTCCGACCGCAGGCTGGAAGCCCGCTACCACAATTTCGGAAAGGCGCTCTTTCCCATCACCATCGATAGAATATTGTTATGCTAGTCTCAGCCATCGCAACCATCCGGATGTGAGGCGACTGCCGAAGGGAATGATGATGAAAAGATACGCAATTTGTTTGCTTGGTTTGATGACGATGTTGATGCTGTTGGTGTCTCCGGCTTCCGCCGAGGACGCGGAGCAACAGTGGCCGCGTGTATTGAAGGGGGAGACCCATACGATTACGATGTACCAGCCTCAGCTTGATACCTGGAAAGACAGCGCCTTCGAATCGAGGGCAGCGGTATCGGTCAAAGAAGGTGAAGGCGCCCCCGTTTTCGGAGCGGTCTTTATCAGCGGACGTTTTGAAGTTGATCGTGATACACGCATGGTTCATTTTTCAGATATCAAGGTGCCCACCGTGGCTTTTCCCGAAGCGAGCGAGGAAGATCAACAGGAACTCAAGACCTACCTTGAAAGTGAGTTTCCCAAGTGGAATCTTTCGATTTCTCTTGATCGTGTGCTTCCGATGCTCGAAACAGCAGAGCTCGACGAGAGTTCTGAAGTGAAACTCAAGAACACGCCGCCCGAGATCATCGTCAAGCACGAACCCGCAGTGCTCATCATCATCGACGGTGAACCAAAGCTCCAGGATATTGATGACTCCAAGCTCGAGCGCGTCGTTAATACTCCGAACGTGATCGTCAAATACAAAGAAAAAACCTTCTATCTCGCTGCCGATACGTTGTGGTACAAGGCTTCTGACATCATGGGGCCGTGGAAAACAACAACCAGGCTTCCCAAGGATGTCGACAAGATCGACGAGGCTCTCAAGAAACAGCGCGCAGAGGAAGAAAAACCAGCAGCCGAGGCGAGCGAGGAAAAACCTGACTCACGAGAGCCGACGCTTGTTGTCACAAAGGTGCCGGCCGAGTTGATCTTCATCGACGGTGAGCCTGAACTGGCCCCGGTCAAAGGTACCGACATCCTGTTGGTTTCCAATACAGACTCCGATGTCATGTTCGACATTGCCAGCCAGAACTACTATGTGCTGCTCTCCGGGCGTTGGTTCAGCTCAAAAGATATTGATAAGGGACCGTGGACCTTTGTGCCCAGCGATGAGGTGCCCACTCCGTTTGAGGACATTCCAGCCGATTCCGAAGTTGGATATGTGCGCTCCAGTGTTGCTGGTACCGAAGAGGCGCGTGAGGCGCTTCTCGAACAGGCTGTTCCTCAGACCGCAGCGGTCAAACCAACGGCCGGCGCCTCGTTCAAGGTTGAATACGACGGTAGCCCTAACTTCGCCGCTGTCGAGGGCACCGCGATGAAGTATGCGGTCAATACCGGTGCTGCGGTCATTCTCTCCGGCGGCCGCTACTACTGCTGCGATCAGGGTATCTGGTATGAATCAGCCTCACCAACAGGGGCGTGGACCGTATGTAAGAAGGTTCCCGACGAGATCTATACGATTCCGCCGTCAAATCCTCACTACAACATCACCTATGTCAAGATCTACGATTCGACGCCCGAGGTGGTCTACGTTGGTTACACTCCCGGCTACACGGGAAGTTATGTTTCCAACGGCTGCGTCGTCTATGGCACCGGCTATTATTACCGCCCGTACTGGAGTCCCACCCGCTATTACCCCTACCACTCGACCTGGGGTTTTCACGTGCGCTGGAACCCATGGTACGGCTGGAGCTGCGGTCTCAGTTATTCGAATGGACCTTTCCGGATCACAGTTGGATGGGGAGGTTATGGAGGCTTCCATCGCGGCGGTTTCTGGGGGCCGATGCCCTACCGGCCCTATCCGCGTTACGGTTATGGCGCCGGTTACCGGGCTGGATATCGTCACGGCTACCGCCACGGCTACAACAGTGGACGTCATCATGGAGGTTCACGACCGCCGAATGCCGGACATACACGACCGAACAACAATATCTACGCTCGCCCGTCCAATAGCGCACGGGTGGCGAATACCCAGAACCGCAACAGAGGCCAGCAGCCGAAGG
>QNFP01000355.1 GCA_003645535.1 Gammaproteobacteria bacterium
ATGATGATGAATTGGCAGAGACAGCGACTGAGCTACGCAGGTTATCTGGTAGAATGGGTGAAATTAATGCATTAGTTGCTTTAAAATCTATAGAGGATTATTCCCCATCTACTACACGGCTTGTGGTTAATTACTACAACAAGCACATAACAGTTCCACATAAGTGTCAGGCAGTACCCAATGACACCTCTAACAGTGTTTACAGTCTTAGGTTTGAATCTACAGCCGTTAGAGATGCTATCAGAATCGCACTTGAGAAGGAGGGTTACGAGACCAAAGTGTATCATGATCCGCTTCAAAAGGGGCATCCGGAGACCGAGAAGCTGTATAGCACTATTCTGTCTATTCCGACTCATACCGATGCCTATGCTCATCAAGATGATATTATTGAAATAATCAATACGGCAGGTCGTGGGGCTAAAACTCCAGGGAAGGAATTTTTGTCAAGATGAAGTGCAATAAATGTACGAACTGCGGGTTCACGGTACTTGATCTGGAAGGTGGCGTTTTTCTAGGAAGGAACTTTTCTTACTGGGTTGAGCTAGAGTCTAAAGCAGAAAGGCTTGACGTTACAAACCTGATGGATGAAATCGTTAGGCTAAAAGCCAAGCTGTTCTCTTATCAGGAAATCGAAAAATTATACAAGGATATAAAATGAAAATAACACAGACTGTTGAAATTTTTAATTGCGGAGAATGCTCCCACTTTTCACCAGGGTTTATGGCAGAGCCAAACGAGTGTGGATGGTTCAAAGAGCCGTATGAACATTTAATCAAGGGAAAGGGGATACCGCATTGGTGTCCAATAGCATAATGAAAATTACATTTATACAGCCTTATTATGAAAACGTATGGGAAGCTCTAGGTATAGGCTATATAATAGCTTATGTCAAGAAATCTCTTAAGGAGGTCGGATTTGATACGGATATTAACTTCCTTCATGGAAACTTTGACAAAAATATTTGCACTCAGGCTTCTACTTCGGATATTGTCGCAATTTCGTGTACCAGTCCTACGTATGGAAATGCCCTCCAGATTGCAAGGGATATTAAAAGCATTAACCCTGATATTCATGTAGTGTTTGGTGGGTGGCATCCAACAGCACTGCCGGAAGAAGTTATCAAAGAAGAAAGCGTGGATCAAGTAATTGTAGGTGAAGGTGAGTTGGCAATGGTTCGATGCATTCTGGGAAGCCGACAGCCGATATTGAAAGGTGTCAAATTGTCACCAGATGAATTAGAGTGGCCAGATCGCGTAGCTATAAAGAATGGAAGAACCATCGACCTCTGTGAGAAAATGAACGGTAAGCGCACTGCCTCGTTCCAATTAAATAGGGGTTGCAAGGTCCACTGTAAATTCTGCTCAGAAGTAAAGATGACCGGCAGGCATAACGGTAAGAATAATCCGATTCGCACCAGAGACTTCACAGACTTGTTGACCGAAATCCAATACGCAAAATCTACATACAATATAGACTATTTCAAGTTTGTAGATGCAACATTTGACAGAGATGCTCACACTGTTATTGATTTCTGCAAGGCAAAGATTGGCTTTGGTAATACGTTGCCGTGGGAAGCAAATATCCACCCTTCGTTTGTACAGCGAAAAGATGTGTTCGAATGGCTTGCTAAAGCAAATTGCCAGCAGATCAATGTGGGAGTGGAGTCAGGAAGTCCTTATATCTTGAACGATGTAGGGAAAGGTTCAACTATACAGCAAGTCAAAAATGTCTTTAGGTGGGCAAAGGAATGTGGCATAGGGAGACGTGCGTTTTTCCTGCTAGGCATGCCTGATGAAACGGATGAAGATATCGACTACACGATTGAACTGATCGATACAATAGAGCCGGATGTCGTTGGTTTTACAATTTTAGCACCGTATCCAGGTAGTGACTTTTACGAGCCACAATTCCATGAACATGTAGATTGGAGTGAGGTTGATGAATACTCCAACGACATATGGTCCACGGCTAATTTTAGTAATCAGGATTTGAAAGATACACAAGCTTATCTTGTGGAGAGGTTTAAACGCTTGTTATGTGAACGACAAGCATAGATTTTTGGGGAAATGGTCCAATCGAAGGACGTTAGGTTTTGAGCCTAAAAGTTCCTGTGCAACTCAGGATTTCCCTTCCATTTTTCCAAGGAGACAACATGATATATTTGTACAGTAAGCCTAATTGCCCAAAATGCGAAGCACGTTATGTGGAGCTAGATACACAGGGCGTTGATTATGAAGTAAGGGACGCAAGGAGGCTGGAGGGTGGTTTGCCAGTGGATGATTTAGACGCTATAGACAGAGAGGCTCATGTTCAGTTAAACATGAACAACATGGAACTGCCAGTGGAGGTGCAGGTTGACTAAAAATAAATTCGCAATGGTGACACGATGTGATGAGAATGTTGAGGAACTGACAAAGGTTACTCATCCTATTTTAAGGGATTATGCTGAACAATGGGGATGTGACTTCATAACGCTAGACAAGAAGGAAGACTGGATGGTAGATTATGAGTTGGCTCATTACCGGATTCTTAAGGTAAGGGAATTACTTGAGATATACGAGAGGGTCCTTGTGATCGACTCCGATATTGTGATAACGCCTACATGTCCTAATCCTTTCGATGTAGTCCCTGTGGACAAAATAGGCAGCATCTATGAAGACAAGGGTAGCAGGGAAGCCATGAGGCAAGGTGTTATTATGTCAATTCAGGAAAGGTTTGGTGATGTTAACTGGAGTGAGGGATATATCAATACAGGATTCTTTGTTGTATCTCAGCGTCATTCAAACATATTCCAAAGGCTAGTAAGCCAGTATAATGGAAATACGGAGGTATGGACTGGTTTTGGTTATGACGATGCTCTTATTGGATACAACATCCATAAGTTCGGACATGAAGTGTGTGAACTATCGTATCAATTCAATCACATGAGTATGTTCTCAGAAGATTGGAATAACAACGCAAGTAGGTTTAATTCCCATGTTATTCATTATGCGGGACTGGCAAGGTTTCCGGATGACAGATCAGGGAGAGTACTGACGAATGGTAACGACATGGCCTGTAGATTGGAGCTCATAAAAAACGACATGGACAGAATCACAGATGGGCTTATGGCATTCAACTCAGTGGAGCCTTTAGGGGTACAGGGATATGGAAGCAGGTGTTATTCAGCAGGGCTAGGGGCCGCGAACAACCCTGTTGTATTGAAGGTTCCAAATACCAAGGAATGTATGAAAAGGGAACTGAAGGTTTTATCGTCAGATATCAAGGGGATTGTCAAGTGCCTCGATGTAGGCTCAAGCGATATCGGTGCTTTCTTGGTCCTTGAGAAGTTGCACGATTTACCGGAAACACTTAACGATGAGATTATGTTAGCGGTAGCAACTGATGTCTTGATAACGCTGAGGCAGTTGTATAAAAACGGTATACCCTGGATCTGTAGGCTGGAGCATATAAAGATGGATGATGACGGCCATATAAAGCTTATCGATTTCGGTGATGACCCATACAAATCCATACCGTTCTATGGCAAGACCGAGGCGCAAGAAGCTATTATGACCAATGGTGATTGTGACAGTAATGGTAACTATAACATGAGGCACCTATATCCATTGTCTGGATACATTGCGTGTATGAAATATCTTTGTGATAAGAATAG
>QNFP01000356.1 GCA_003645535.1 Gammaproteobacteria bacterium
GTCATCCAGATCTCTTTGTTGTTTTCCTTATAAGTCCAGGGACCCACGATGTACCAGGAGCCTGTGGCCCGATCTCCGTCGACAGTAATAATGGGATTCATAATATTGTGCTGGGAAAAGCTGAATAGCTCTCGAAAACCGCTAAATAATTCACGAATAGCTTCGTGACCCGTGGCATTGCCAAAATCACCGCCTTCCCAGACACCGTCTTCAGCGAATACTGAAGCAATACGATCAGGGTTGTGTAAATCATCGCAAATATCACAGTAGCGAGCCTTGAGCTGTTTGATCGCTTCAATATCTTCTAGTTGAGTAATGCGTTTTTCAAGTGCTGATATGTCCATTGCCGTCTATCCTCTGGATTATTTTTTATGTGCTATTGGTCGGAAGTTAGCTTGCGCTTTAGCGGTTTAGGTGGCCTGAAAAGCCAACGATAATGACCCTGATAAGGTGCTATGTCAAAATGGGGCAAGCACTCCCAGGTGTTCGATGGGGAGACGAACAGTAAGTGATATTTGTCTGTCCGGATTGCTAAACTATCGAAAAATTAAAACAAACAGTCTGGTTTCTAACCAGGAGGATGAAATGGGCGAACAGGAATCTAAAACAGTTGCTGCGAATCAGCAGCCACTGTCCGTAGCGCTGGGCCTTGCCCCCGCTATTCGAGAACATGCAGCAGAAGCTGAGCAAGAGCGTCGTTTACCCGGGGAGCTTGCTCGTGATATGGCCCGCTCGGGCCTGCATAAACTGGCTTCGCCTGCCTATGCCAATGGCACAGAGCGCGATCCGCTCACCCAGATAAAGGTAATAGAAGCGGTATCAGAAGCGGATGGTTCTACCGGGTGGAACCTGATGATTGGTATGGAAGTGCAGGGCTTTGCCGCCAGAGCGCGCCTTACAGCTATTTGGTGACCCAGAAATCATCATATCAGGTGCACTCAACCCTTTGGGACGCGCAACCATTGAGGACGGAGGTATACGCGTCAATGGCATATGGCCCATGGCGAGCGGTTGTCACAATAGCGACTATTTTTGGGGACAATGCATCCTGGTTGACGACGATGGTAAATTCAAACGGGCCAAAGCCGGCCAGGTGCAGTTGCGCGAGGTGCTGGCCCTCACTTACGAAGTGGAAATACTGGACACATGGAAATCATCGGGTATGTGCGGCTCGGGCAGCCACGACGTAAAGATCACGGATCTATTTATACCTGACGATAGAGTCACCAGGGTGACCGAACAAAAGCCTTTTGCCAACACTTCGCTATTCCGTATTCCCACCTACAGTCGGCTCGCCTACAACAAGTTTGCGGTGGCTTCCGGCATCGCGCGCGCAGCCATAGGCCACTTCAAAACGCTAGCCTGCGAGAAGAAGCCGCGATCAACTAGCGCTCTGTTATGCGAGCGGACAGATGCCCAGCGCGCTATCGCTGAAGCCGAAACCTGTTTGCGATCCGCTCGTGCTTTTGTATTTGAGTCTGTATCCGAGGTCTGGATGGCTACTGAAGAAGGCCGCAGTGTCAGTGCCGAGTCACGGGCACTTCTGCAACTTGCCTGCTCCAGCGGTGTACAGTCAGCCTGCAAAGCAGTAGATCGAATGTGCGCAGCATCAGGTGTAAACGTGATCTACTCCGATAGCCTTTTGGGACGCTGTCAACGCGATATCCATGTGGTTCCGCAGCACATAACTGTATCGCCACAATGGACAGAGGCCGCCGGTCGTGTCCTGTTTGGTCTGGCTTCCGAGGTACCTATCCTTTAGCCGGAAGACTCAAAGTGCACTAGCCCCTTTCGGCATTGAAGCTGAGTGAGTATTATCCGGGGCGCTAGCAAAAGGAGATAAAGATGGCTGACCAACGCACCACCATTCAAGTTCAGGATCATGTCCTGATAATCACCATGACGCGGCACAACAAGCGCAACGCCATCGATGGCGAGATGACTCAGGCGCTGGACGTGGCCCTCAATCGCCTGGAAGACGAGCCCGATCTGTGGGTTGCTATTATCACCGGCGGGCCAGACATGTTCTGCGCAGGCACTGATATGGCCGCCACATCAGGAACTCCCACTGAGCGCGGTGGCATCTACGGCGTTGTCGGTCGGACCCGCACCAAGCCACTGATTGCTGCGGTCGAGGGTGTTGCCTTTGGCGGTGGTTTCGAAGTGGTGATGGCTTGCGATATGGTCGTTGCAGCAACGAATGCCCGCTTCGGTCTTCCCGAAGTTAAACGAGGGCTGGTCGCCACCAGTGGCGCGATGTTTCGTGCCAGCCGTGTGCTTCCGCTCAACGTCGCCAAGCAGGTGATGCTAACCGGGGCCGAGCTATCACCCGCCGATGGATACCGACTTGGTTTGGTCAATGAGCTGTGTGAACCCGGACGTGCGTTGGAGGCGGCACTTAAGTTGGCGGCGATGATGACCGACAATGCACCGATAGCTGTACAGCAATCACTCCAGGCTATTGATGGCCTGGCGTCTGCCAGCGATGCTCAGGGCTGGGAGCTAACTGCAAAGGCCCGCAAGGTGAATATGGCCTCCGACGACTCCAAAGAGGGAGTGGCCGCTTTCTTTGAGAAGCGTCCACCTACCTGGACAGGGCGCTGATTACATCGAGGTTACAAACTCGCGGGTTGGCAAGACTCGAATCACAGCGCTGGAGCTAAGCGAATAAACCTGATCGACTAACAGGAAGATATTTACATTGGCATTTATTAATCGCGATGGAGTACAAATTTATTACGATATCCAGGGTCCCGAGGGGGCCTTGCCCCTCCTGTTATCACACGGCCATGCGGCGGCAACACAGATGTGGGCGGCCCAGGTCGAGGCATTAAAGGAGAAGTTTCGGATTATCACCTGGGATCTGCGCGGCCATGGCCGTAGCGACTGCCCCACAGATCAGGCGCTATATACCGTCGAGCATACCGTTGACGATATCGCCGCTATTCTGGATGCCTGCCATATCGATAAAGCCGTGATTGGCGGCCATTCACTGGGCGGTGTAATGACCTTTCAGTTTCAACTCAAATACCCACAGCGAATGTTGGCGATGATCATCCTCAACAGTGGGCCTGGCTTTCGCAGCGACACGGCTCGTGACAAATGGAATCTAGGTTGCGAGCGTACTGCATCATCGTTGGCGCGCAAAGGTCTGGCGGCGCTGTCGAAAAGCGAGGAAGTTCACGCCGAATGGCATTCAGATGTATGGGGCCTGATCCATTCCGCCCGCGGCTTCATGACCCATGAAGATGCCCGGATGATCGACAATCTCAGCAATATTGACGTGCCGGTTTTGGTGCTAGTTGGCGCCCAGGACGAGGAATTTCTTGGCGCTGCAGATTATATGGCCAGGAAAATCCCCGTTGTAGAAAAGGTGCTCATTGACAATGCTGGTCATGCCGCCAATCTGGATCAACCGGAAATTTTCAATAGCCTGCTTATGACTTTTCTTGAACAGTTACAAAACCGTGACGGAGTGAAGCGTAGCGGATAGCAATTCAGGCTGACTGAAGCCCTGATTGACTCTCGTTATAATCAAACCATCTGCAATATACTGCTGACCAGGCTCAAGGCAATCTCATCTTTCCCGGTTTCATTTTTGATATAACCCGGTTTCATTTTTGATATAACCCGGTTTGATTTTTGATATAA
>QNFP01000357.1 GCA_003645535.1 Gammaproteobacteria bacterium
CCCTTTTAAATAGTTAGTTACCGCAAAAATGGCGGAATATTGGAGAAAGACCATGTCAGCAGAATCGAATTATTACGTTCCTGAACCAAGCCGGTTGCCGGTATCGATGGCATTAGCCCTGGGCCTGATGGCTCTGGGTGCCGGTATGTGGGTCAGAGGTGAGGGTTTTGTTGTGTTGGCCGTGGGTTTCCTGATCATGGCTACAGTGATGTATGTCTGGTTCGGCACCGTAATTAAAGAAAACATGGCCGGAATGACTAATGCCCAGGTCAAGAGGTCTTTTGTATGGGGTATGAGCTGGTTTATTTTTTCTGAAGTGATGTTTTTTGCGGTATTTTTCGGCGCGCTATTTTATATCCGTACTTTATCCTTACCATGGCTGGGTGGCGAAGGTGACAAAAGCGACATGATCAACCTGGTGTGGCCGGGCTTTCAGGCCGAATGGCCACTGATGACCAACCCTGGCCAGGTGGTTGGTGTTGAGAAGTTTGTCGGACCCCATGAGAATATGGGCTTCCCGGGCTGGGGTAAGCTATTTGAATGGCTGCCTTTGTGGAACACCATTATTCTTTTGAGTTCGAGTGTCACCGTGCATTTTGCCCACCATGCACTAAAGCATAACAACCGCAGTAAATTTAATGCCTGGCTGGCTTTTACAGTTGTTCTGGGCATAATCTTCCTGGTGGTTCAGTATGTTGAATACCATGAAGCTTACGCAGAAATGGGCCTGACCTTGAGTTCTGGTATTTATGGCACTACCTTTTTCATGCTCACCGGTTTTCACGGTTTTCACGTGACATTAGGAACCTTTATGCTGTTTGTACAGCTTATGCGCGGTTTCAAAGGTCAGTTTTCAGCAGATGATCAGTTCGGTTTTGAAGCGACGTCCTGGTACTGGCACTTTGTTGATGTAGTATGGCTGGGCTTATTTATATTTGTCTATGTGCTGGGCTAGAGAACAGGGGTTGGTGCCGGGGTGATATGCCCTTAGGTACAGAGCGCTAAAGACTATTTACCAAGGCCAGGGCTTCCCTGGCCTTTTTTGTCGTTACTCCGTCGCGTAGCTTAGTTGTTGTCAGGGTTTTGGGAAGGTTGTTGATAGCTTGCTGCCGGATGTAATTGTCTGTCCCAGGGCGCTTTACTAGATAATTGCCCTGTGTAGAAACCATAAAAAATGGTCGCGATTAATAGTGTGGCGAAAGTAATGCGAATTCCCAGGGCATATAAAGTGCGCTTCCTGGGGTTGCCGACATCTTTCATCAAAAAAACCAGAGCGCTACTGAGGCTAATAAGAACACCTACGAAGAGAAATACAATGATAGCCTTGAGTAACATAGCATTTTGCCTAACTAGAATAGAGTTTTGATTTAACCATAGATGGACGATGAGCTGCAGTCTCAGCAAGCAATTTTATTCCACTGGCAATGGAATAAAAAAATACTGGGTTTTGCCCTTATTTTTTTCCCTCTCATGCTTTCACTGGGGTTTTGGCAGTTGGACAGGGCTGAGCAAAAACAGGCCATACTGACCGCTCAGAAGCTACGCATGGGTGTAGAGGCTGTGGATTTTGCAAGCCTTGTGGCGGACGCTGATAACCAGTTTACAAATGTTGTGGTTACTGATGTTGCCAATGACGAACGAGTTTTTTTGGTGGATAACAAGGTTCGCCATGGTCGCCCCGGCTATGAAGTATTAATGCCGCTAAAAAACAGTGTCGGTGGTTCCGAGCAGTGGTTGTTGGTTAATCGAGGCTGGCTGGCTGGCGGCGCAGACCGCAGTGTTTTACCACTAGTTCCTGTTCTGGAAGCTGGACCGATTAGCGGTTATTTATACCGTAGCCAGGGTAAAGGTATTGTTCTTAAAGACCAGGCCTGGGCAAAAAATGAATGGCCATTGGTTATTCAAACCGTTGATATTGAAAAAATTTCAGCTCATTTAGCGGTGGATATTTATCCTTATCTATTACGCGTAGTAGAAAGTTCGGCTATTGATTATGAGCGTTCTAGCGAGGAAAGCGCTGTGCTAGAAACTGGATGGCAGGTCGTCAACGCGCTGCCCGAGAAAAGCATTGCTTATGCCTTCCAGTGGTTTGCCATGGCCCTGGCGCTGTTAATCCTCACTGTTTTTGCGAACTCAAATTTGGCCGAAATACTCAGAACGCGAAAGGGGGACGATCAAAAGTGAGTGAAACAAACAAAACTCGGAACAGGTTTCAATTGTGGCTCATTGTTTTAATGGTCGCCAGCGTGTTTGTGGCAGCCTTTCTTATAATGCCCGGCAGCGAAGAAGAGAAAGCGAGACTATTGAATATTCTTGGTACCAGTAACAAGGGCACCTTACTGATACCCATGGTTTCGATAGAGGCTCTGTCGTCAACACAGGGCGATAAGCCGTGGCGGTGGGAAGAGCTGAAGCCCAAATGGCGGCTGGTGCTACCTATCGTCAACGGGTGTGATGAAGTATGTCGGGATATGCTATATAAGTCGCGCCAGGTACATGTCCGTCTCGATAAAAAAACCCATCGCCTGCAACGGGTGTTGCTCAACCTCGGTGCGCCCCTGGACGAAGAAACACGAGCCTTTGTGGAGCGGGAACATATTTATCTGAAGTTAGTTTCGGCGAATAAGGAGGCCTTTGCCAACCTGTTATCCCAGACCAATGCTGACTGGGATGCTGGTACGCCCCAGCTATTTCTTGTTGATCAGCGCGGTGATTTGATGATGTTTTATACATCGGAGCATGAGGGCAGTGATATGCTGGCTGATCTTCGGCATTTACTGAAATATTCACCCGAACACTGATACGGTGATATTGTGAGCATGAGGGGTTCTAAAATTGGTGATGTAGAGAAACGGTTTGGTCTGGCTTACCGTCTGGCTTTACTTGCTACTATTGTCGCGGCAACGGTTGTTGTGCTCGGTGCATTTACCCGGCTCGTCGATGCCGGACTGGGTTGTCCGGACTGGCCGGGTTGCTATGGACATTTGATGTGGCCGAATGAGGCGCATGAAATAGCGCGTGCGAATGAGCGGTTTCCTGACGCCAGTGTGGAGGTGGACAAAACCTGGCCAGAAATGGTTCATCGCTACTTTGCCAGTACCCTGGGGCTGATTATTTTATGTCTGGCAATCCTCGCCTGGCGTTATCGAGAAACAGGGAATTTTCCGTTTCGACTGCCCTTATTACTGTTATTCCTGGTCGTTTGGCAAGGCATGTTTGGCATGTGGACAGTAACACTGAAGCTATGGCCACAGGTAGTTACCATGCACTTGCTGGGTGGGGTCAGTATTTTTTCCCTGCTTTGGTTATTGACTATGCGTCTTGCCAATGTGTGTTGGGTATTGACTGACTCCAGCTGGCAGAAGCTTAAAAAATACCGCGCCTGGTTGGTGGGCGCTGTCGTGATTGTGTTCATACAAATAGCTCTCGGTGGCTGGGTGAGCTCTAACTACGCAGCGTTTGCCTGCGCAGATTTTCCTCGCTGCGGGGGACAATGGTTGCCGCAAATGGAGCTTGCCGCCGGATTCGATATTCTGCAAAGCGTAGGACCTAATTATCTCGGCGGCCTGATGACCAGCGATGCGCGAGTAGCCATCCACTTTATGCATAGAATTGGCGCGCTGATAACGTGCTTTTATCTA
>QNFP01000358.1 GCA_003645535.1 Gammaproteobacteria bacterium
AGCGAGCGATTTCTGGTGCCCAAAATCATCGCTCATATAAAGCATAAAAAACAAAGTATCCGCCTGGGTAATATCGATATCTGGCGAGATTTTTCTGATGTGCGTTGGGTAGTTGAAGCATATATCCGGCTCATGGAAAAGCCGGATATTAGCGGTGTGGTAAATCTCTGTTCAGGTCGTTTAACGAGCATCAGTGACATTCTTGAGCATGCGCAAAAAGTGGCAGGCACAACGATATCGGTGGTGGCCGATCCGGCGCTGATGAGACAGACCGATATTGCCAGACAATGCGGAAACAACCATCGCCTTTTTGAGCTGGTTCCAGAAATGCCATCGCCCCCCGCTTTCGAGGAAACCCTTAACTGGATGATGACCGGTAGTGATTAAGCGTCTGTTTATCGAGTGTTCCCACACAGCTGAAACTGGACTTAATACCGGTATACAGCGTGTAGTGAGAAAAATCATCTCTCACCTTGGCGATGATGCGGGCGATGACATATATGACGGTATCGCCGTCAGTCTGGTGACTATTCACGGTGGCCACTTCTATCACCTCAAAGAATTACCAGACTTGCGTTTATCCAACGATAGAAATCAGGCGCCTGACACTGAGACTTTAGCCTGGAAAATAAAAAGACCGGGGGTTGCCCTGCTCCGTAAAGGCAAAGAGCTGTGGTCTTTGCTGAGAAAAATAGCCAGCAAAGTGGTAAAACGAGCGGGCATGGAAAAGCCATTTAGGCCTCAATGTTTCGAGGCTGGTGATGTGGTATTACTGCTCGATGCATCGTGGAATTTGCCGGCCTGGGCTGCGATAGAAGAAGCAAAAAACAATGATGCTCGTATTATCGCCGTAATTTATGATCTTATTCCTATCACCCACCCGCAGTTTTGTGATGAACACCTTGTTCACGTATTTCGAATATGGTTTGAGCAGGCCGCAGGGCTGGTGGATGGCTATATAGCGATTTCTAAAACAGTAAAAAATGATCTTTCGGCGTATTTCTCGGCATCGAGTTTTGATGTGGACCCAAAGCGTATAGCTTATTTTTATCTTGGTGCAGATGCTGCCGAACAAAGTGCCTATGCGCGCCCGCAATTAAAGGCAAGTATTTGCAAAACTCGATCATATTTGATGGTTAGCACACTGGAGCCACGTAAGAATCATCAGTATGCAGTCGACGCGTTTACTGAGTTGTGGAATCAGGGCTGCGATATCGATTTGCATATTGTTGGTCGAGTCGGCTGGAAAGTAGACCAGCTGCTTGAGCGTATCGTCGATCACCCCGAGTACGGTAAGCGCTTATTCATGTGGCATGACCTTGATGATGGTGAGCTGGCTTACTGCTACAAAAATAGTAAAGCGCTTTTATTCCCCTCCTATACAGAAGGTTTTGGTCTGCCGATCATCGAAGCCAGTTATTACGGCCTGCCCGTGCTGGCCAGCGATATCCCTATACATAGAGAGGTCGGTGGTGCATCCATTCATTATTTTTCAATCGACGATGTCCATGATCTGGTGGGCATGGTCGAACAATTTGAAGCTAGTCCAGAAGCCTTGCTCATCGATAGCGCTCTGGATCTTACACTTTACACCTGGCAGCACAGCGCCGAAGGCCTGGTGCAACAGATTAAGCACCTTGCCAGCCAGCCGGTAACCATCGGAGTCAGTATGAATACGCCTCAGCTCTCTTTTCTGGCCAAACTCCGTCATTGGCTTTCTATACACCTTCATATTGGCCGTTGGGCCCAGCGTTTTGAAGAACATACCGATCGAACAGAAGCCCTGAATCAGCAAGTGCAGATGTTGAAGCGGGACTATCAGGCGGAGCGTGAACGCATGATGCGCGATGTCGCTGTCCATCGTAATAGCATGCAGAACCGAATTGATCTGTTTTTGCTTGAAGCCAGGCAACTGCTAGAGTCATACGGCAGCGACACAGTTACTGCAGCGCTTCCCTCAAAAAATGCGCAACAAAGTGCCAGCACAGAAGCCTTAACAAAAGAGCAGCGTATAGTTGACAGCATAGCCGCTGCCGCAAGCACTATTACCAGTACCGCCTATGTGACATTGGAAGAAGAGTTTCGCGGTAGTTTTGATGCAATTCTGGCCAGATACCGGGAGTATCTGCCTTTTATTGAATCGCTTCGTACTAAAAGCGATGTATGTGCCCTCGATATAGGCTGTGGTCGCGGCGAGTGGCTGGCGGTTTTACGCGAGACAGGTATCGCGGCCTACGGCATAGATGACGATGCAGGGATGATAGCCGAAGCAAAATCTCACCATCTGGATGCCCGTAAAGGTGATGCCCTCGCCCACGTTGAGATGTTGGCGGAATCAAGTGTTGATTTGGTTACCGCTTTTCATGTAATCGAGCATCTTGATCATGATCGTCTTGATGCCTTGCTCCGCCAGTTGGTGCGTATACTAAAGCCTGGCGGACAGCTGATGCTCGAAACGCCAAACCCGGAGAACTTGCTGGTATCCAGTTATACCTTTTATAAGGATCCCACGCATATAAAGCCCCTGCCATTTGAGCTTGTCGAGCACCTGCTCAAACGACACGGCGCGATGCAGGTTTACACCGAGCGGCTGCATCCCTTTCCTCAGTCAATGTGGATAACAGAACAATCAGAAACAGCTAACCGACTGAACTCACTGCTTTATAGCGCCCAGGATTATCTGGTGCTAGCCAGCAAGTAGGCCCCGATTCGTCATGAGCAAGCCATTAGTGATCGATCAATTTACGCCCAGCCTGCAACCCGGCGATGGCGTCAGTCACAGTGTTTTTTACACTCGGCGCCTGCTGCGCAAGCTGGGTTTTAACAGCACTATCTATGCGGGTGCTATTCATGAGTCATTCGCGAGCATGGCGAGGCCAGTTAAGGAATATCAGCCGGGCGACGACGAAGCCCTGATTGTCCACCATTCCATTTTGAACGACTACGAAGCCCAGGTGCTCAGTGGCAACGGCAAAAAAATACTCGCCTACCACAATATTACGCCTGATTTTTTTTTTGAAAAAGACAGCCAGTTTGCTGCAGTGTGTGGTCTCGGTCGCCAGCAACTCCAGCAGTGGGCAGGTCGCTTTACTTATGCTTATGCTGATTCCAGCTACAACGCCGAAGAATTACTGCGCCTGGGTTATCCCCAGGCGGTAACCTTACCTTTGCTGCTGGATTTTGAGCGCATTGCCTCAATAACGCCCGACCTTGAAATAGCCAGTGGCCTCCAGGATCGGTTTAATATTCTTTTTGTCGGCCGTTTTGCCTACAACAAATGCCAGCACGAACTGCTTGATCTTATCTTCGAGCTAGAACGCAAAGGCTTTGACAACCTGCGTCTGATTTTGGCGGGAGCCACCTCCAATACCGAATACGAGCACCATGTGCGCGACAAGATTCAACGCCATGAGGGTGCGGTCGAAGTGATCTGTACTGGTCCAATCAGTGACCAGGCACTCTATGGCTATTATCGGGCGGCCGATTTGTATGTTTCCCTCAGTAACCATGAAGGCTTTGGCATACCTCTGCAGGAAGCCGTCTATAACCGGGTGCCCGTGCTGGCTTACCGCGTCGGCGGCATTCCCACAGCGGTTGGCGACCGCGGCCTCACGGATTCTAAATCCTTA
>QNFP01000359.1 GCA_003645535.1 Gammaproteobacteria bacterium
AGGGATGGCAAGTGTTGAAGGCTTTTGGCCGAACTGATTCGGGTGAAGGCATATGGGTTGAACCTGTCAAGATTGATGCCTGTCAACTCATCCAGACCGGAATTGCCCTACAATTGCTTCCTTTTGACAATTCTTTAATTTGGAGTCCCTATGTCCGGCGAGTCTACTTATGCTAAAACCGTTGTAATGCAGGCGCTTGACGAGGCCAAATCACGTTCTGATATGGATATAGACGCTATGGGCAGGGCGATTATCCAGGTAGTTGTAACTCAATATCTTGTTGATCGTAGTGCGCAGGATGTTCGCCAGGAACTCGAATATCTCGCCGAATCACTGGATGATGATGAACCGGTAGTCACCCGCGGTTGTTGATTAACCTCCAGCGGATTCCCGCCTCTGTAAGCGGCCTAAATCAATGCCCAGGCGTCTCGTTGCGCTGGTTATTTTTCTTGTGTAGAGTAGCCGCCCCCCGCCATCTAGTGCGTTAGTCAAAAGGGTATGGCTGGGAATACACGGTGAGGTGGCCGAGTGGCTGAAGGCGCTCGCCTGGAAAGCGTGTATACGGCAACGTATCGAGGGTTCGAATCCCTCCCTCACCGCCAAAATCAAATACTCCACAAAAACTTGTCAAAGCGATATTGTTGAAGCGACGATGGACCATGAAGGGAGGGTGAGAAGCCTCGCGGGTTCGACAAAATGCGCTTAAGCATTTTGGACAAGGAGCGCAGCGACGTAGCCCCGCAGGAGTGTTTACAGCCAAAAGGCTGCAAACATCAATCCCTCCCTCACCGCCAAAATCAAATACTCCACAAAAACTTGTCAAAGCGATATTTCTAAAGCGGCTCTGAACCATGGAGGGAGGGTGAGAAGCCTCGTGGGTTCGACAAAATGCGCTCAAGCATTTTGGACAAGGAGCGTAGCGACGTGCCCCGCAACACATAGCCCCGCAACACATAGCTCGTATGGGCCTGGGTTTGTCATAGCGCTTACTCCAACTTATATAAACAGAATGTTGGGGTAGCCTGGAACCCTGGGTTTTTTTGAAAACCCTGTAGACCGGTGTTTGTTTTTCAGATCTTTCAGGATCAGGAAGTAGTCGGCGGGAATACTGTTGGCCATATTCAATTGCCAATGTCAGTACGGAATTTCCAGCTATTGAGCGCCAGTATCTTTAGCTACTGAAAAGTTGTATTAGTGTAAACATATTTTACTGTAATAAGAGTTTACACAATATCATCCATTTGCCACAATTGTCCGCAATATAAATCGATAAGAGTATATGGGCGCTGCAAAGCACGAGGTTTTATTGCGATTAAGAGCCATTGAGCTTCTGGCTTATTGGGAGGGGCGGCTCGTTACCAACAGGCTGGTAGCCTGGTTTGGTATAAGCAGGCAGCAGGCGTCTGCGGACATTAAGCGGTATCTGGCGAACCATAATCCTGATTCCCTGGTGCACGACCCGGCCGTTAAAGCCTACGTTCCCAGGCCAGGGTTTCGTCCCGTTCTGACCACTGAGCATATCAACGAGTATCTGGATATGGTTTCGGGATTGGTCAGCGACTCGATGGCCGTTACCCTCGAAACAGACACTAATCTCGCATCAGTACAGCTACCGGATAGATCAGTGCGCCCGGAGGTGGTCAGGGAAGTTGTCAAGGCGTGCCGTGGCAAGGGAAGTATCAAGATCCTATATGCATCAATGGCCGACCCGATCTGGAGTGACAGGGTCATTTCTCCACATACGCTGGTGTACACCGGTTTTCGGTGGCATGTCAGAGCGTATTGCCATGAGCGCCATGATTTCCGGGATTTCCTCTTGTCCAGGATAGATAGAACGCCGAAGCCCACAGATGATAAGGCGCCTTCGCCGTCTGAAGATACGCAGTGGCAGGAAGCGATGATGCTTACCTTAATACCCAACACAAAACTGAACGAAGGGCAAAAAACCCTGGTCGAGAAAGATTTCGGTATGCCAGATGGCAGGCTCCAACTTTCCGTGCGAAAGGCTTTAGCTCACTACACCCTTCAGCGCTATCAGGCGGCCATCACCCCAGAAGAGGCCGATGACGAGCTCCATTACCCTGTTCAGTTGCTAGAGTCCGAACGTAAGAAATTGGGCCCTTACCTTTTTGGGCCGAGCTCACCGGGGTAGGTTGAAGTATGGTTGATTTTGAATATGATAGTGACCTGACCGGCGGTTCTTTGATGGTAAGGGAAAGCCGTATCGTGGCCGGCTTGATGCTGGACAAAACTACTCCTGAAGAGTGGGATCAAGCCATTCGTGTGGAGAATATTCTCCAGAAAAAATCCCCCGCGTCTGCAAAACGCAATGCTCAGGCCATTCGAAGGAGGCTGGAACGAATTGAACCTGAGTTTTGGAGAGCCCTCCGCGACGGGGATGAGGAGCTGGCAACACAGGTGGCGTTCTGCGCAGCCCTGGAGAGAAACCTGCTATTGGTCGAGTTTATGGAGCGGGTGATGCGTGATGCCTATGTTACTCACACTGAAAAGTTGGCAGTTTTTCAGTGGACGAATTTTCTGGAAGAATGCGCTCATCGCGATCCTAATATTCATGACTGGAAAGAATCGTCGAAGAAAAAAATGGGCCAGGTGGCTTTTAGAATGCTAGCCGAAATGGGCTACCTTAAAAGCACCCGCACCTTACAGTTACAGCACGTCGTTATTCGGCCTGAAATAAAAACGATGCTTGATGATAACTATTGTCAGCGTATCCGAAGGTGCATGGAAGTGTCTTTCAAAGGCACCCATTAGTAAATTCGATCACGGGGGAGGGAGAATGACTCAGCAGCTACAGAACCGACTTAACGAAATCCCCGATAAAATTCTGGCAGACGAATTTCTAAAAAGTCAGGGCCTGGGTAATGAAATTGGTTTCTGGATTTTCGATTACGCGCCTGAAGCAGAATTAGAAGTGCGGGAGTACGTCACCTTTCTGGAAAGCATGCTCCATAAAAAACACGCTCATCTCAACGTCGTAAACATCAACCTGTTACAAAGCCTGGTGGCTTATTTAGGTGACCGTAACATGGTCGAAAAAGCACTGCAGATGCAGGTACAGAAAGGCGATGAAGTACTCCTGAAAGCACTCAAAGGGCCTTTGCATATGGACAAATTTGCACCGTATCTCGTCAACAGCAGTCGGGCAGAAGAGCGGGACATTATTTTTATTACCGGTATTGGCTCAGTTTGGCCGCTGCTCAGGGCGCACAACCTGCTCAGCAGTTTGCACTCATTGCTAGGGCATAAACCCGTGGTGTTGTTTTACCCCGGTTATTACGACGGTCAAACCATGAGCCTGTTCGGCAAAATTTCAGGTAACAACTACTACCGCGCATTTAAACTAGTGCCATAGCAGCAACAAACAAAAAGGACTGCCCGAAATGACAATTAGAGATTTATTTGCAAAGCCGTTAGATCGCGCAATTAACGGTGTGGTGAAAGCTGATCAGGACGATGATGCAACAGTCTATCAAGAGCTTGAAGAATATGTGGTCACTAATGAACTGGAAAAACACTTCCGTGATTTCTTTGAGTCTTACAGCATAGATTTAAGCGATCCATCCATAGCTAACCGGGTTGGGGTATGGATCTCTGGTTTCTTTGGCTC
>QNFP01000360.1 GCA_003645535.1 Gammaproteobacteria bacterium
CAGAAGATTTTCTCTATCTTTGTGATCCTGGTAGCGATTGGAATGCTGGTCGAAAAGGCGATCAAATAAAGGGTAAACCCTGCGTACTTTATACGCTGAAAACATTGGAAACATAGCATCAGATATTGATGTTGAAACTAACGTAGCCTGGAGCCAATCTGTACGCCGATTGGCTCCAGGCTTTACGAAATAAAGGAGCATAGTTACTCCCATGAAAACACTCAAACAGAAAGTCGTATTGATACGACACGGCGAAACAGAATGGGCAATTGCTGGAAGGCACACATCCTATACTGACCTGCCGTTGACCGAAAACGGCAGAGCGGAAGCAGGTCTGCTTAAAGATGCCCTGAAGAGCTGGCAGTTCAAACAGGTATTCAGCAGTCCACTAGAACGTGCCCGCGAAACCTGCAAGCTGGCAGGCCTAGCGGATGGTGTAACCCTGGACCCGGATCTCACCGAATGGAACTATGGTCGTTTTGAAGGCCTGACCACCGTACAAATTCAAAAAGAGAAGCCCGACTGGGACTTGTTCGAGCACGGATGTCCTGAAGGCGATTCGCCGGCAATGGTTAGCGATCGTGTCGACCGTGCCATACAAAGGATTAGGGCAATTGACGGGGATGTCGCCGTGTTTGCTCACGGCCATCTGTCGCGAGTGTTTGCCACACGCTGGATCAACCTGCCGGTCCAGGACAGCCATATGTTTGTCCTGGACACCGCCACTCTCAATGTGCTCGGTGCCTATCACGATGCCCCGGCAATCGTTACCTGGAATGCAAAAATCAACGGCTATTCATAATGCTCTGATCACCCGACAAACCACGCCTATAAATACAAACCGGAAGATATATCAATGACCACAAATCAAACAGATAACTCTCCAGCATCGGAGACTAAACGAATCCCCACCACTTGCGGCATGTGTGCTGTGCGCTGCCCCATTGAGGTTCATGTTCGTGATGGTAAGCCAGTCTGGCTGCAAGGTAACCCCAATGATGCTGTTATGGGAACCAGTCTCTGTCCTAAGGGTGCAGCGGGTATTGCATTTGAACAGGATGACGAGCGCCCGCAACAGCCGATGATTCGTACAGGGCCTCGTGGATCAGGGTTATGGCGTAAAGTAAGCTGGGATGAAGCACTTGATTATATCGCTGAACGTTTAAATAAAGTACGTAAAGAACATGGGGGACGTGCTATTGCCTTGTCAGATAGAAGCGGACCTTTCACAGACTTGACTAAAAGCTTTCTCAAAGCTTTAGGTTCACCGAATTATTTTGATCACGATTGTTCGTGCGGTATTAATACACATAATGCCACTCGCGACCTATTCGGCGTAGGGCGCTCAGGGTTGGCCTACGACATCAAACATACCAAACATATTGTGTTCTACGGGCGTAATATACTGGAGTCCATGATGGTCAAGGAAGTCAGAGCCTTTATGGCCGCACGTGGTGATGGCGCTAAATGTACTTATATAGACTGCCGATCAACCATTACTGCTCGTCATGCAGATCGCTTTTGGCGTATTCGTCCAGGGGCTGATTACGCACTTAACCAGGCTATTATCCATGAGATTTTAGCTAATAAACTCTATGATCAGGCATTTGTTGAGCGTTGGGTTGTGGGGCTGGATTCTTTAAAGCAATCCGTTGCAACAACGACACCCGAGTGGGCAGAAAAACAAACGGGAATTCCTGCTGAAGAAATTCGTTCTTTTGTACAGGAAATTGCCAAAGATGCCCCTAATGTTATTTTTCATTCAGGATGGATGACTGCGCGTCATAGCCAGTCTTTTCATGTTGCCCGTTCGACGCTGATTATTAATGCATTGTTCGGGACAATTGAAGCCCCGGGCGGAATGCTTTTTGTAAAATCCCCTGCCGATGTAGGCGCGGGTAATTTGCATCATATAGGAGATGCTATTCCTAAAGTCACTGAACCGCGTCTTGATGGTGCGGGGACTGAACATCCTCAGTGGGATCCAGCTGTTGGATTGTTGCACCGACTCTATGAAACCTTGCGTACGGGTAAGCCCTACCCAGTCAAAGCTTATATCGCCTATCGCCATGATCCACTTTCTGGATTACCTGACCCTGAAGAGCAAAAGAAATTAATGGAATCGCTGGATTTACTGGTTTCCATAGACGTCAATTATTCTGAGACGGCCTGGCATGCGGATGTTATTTTGCCAGAAGCGACTTACCTGGAGCGTTCTAATATCCTGGCGCAGGCCAATGGACCCTTGCCGTCATTCTTTATTCGACAGCAAGCGGTAGAACCCCGCTTTGATAGCAAGCCAGCCTGGTGGATTTTTCGCGAACTGTTACGTCGCCTGGATCTGGGGCAGTATATGGACTTTGATGATATTGAGGATATCTGGCGCTTTCAGTTACAAGGGACAGGAACGGATATTGAAGAACTCAAAGAACACGGGATGGCGCATGCTGCCGATAAACCCACTTTATGGGATCGTGAAGATGGCCTGCGTTTTAAGACGGCTTCAGGCAAAGTTGAGATTAATAGTACTGCGCTGCAACAGGCAGGACTGGAAAGCCTACCTGCGTATAAGCCATTTGAATATCTACCTGACGGACAGTTTCGCTTAATCTTTGGTAGAACGGCACAATTAGCCCATGCGCAATCCACCAATAACCCATTACTTTCGGAGCGTGTGCCTGATAATCCTCTTTGGATTCACCCTCAGGCTGCCGAGAAATTAAATATTGCTAATGGCGATAAAATAAAAATTTGCTCCCCTACTGAAAAAGTCAGTAGCCATGCCTATGTCACTGAAGGAATACATCCAGAGGCTGTTTTTCTGCTGCATGGTTTTGGACATACCGTTCCGCTCCAAACGCGTGCTTATAAACGAGGCGTCGCAGATCAGCGACTGCAAGTCGGTGGACTGGATCGCTTTGATCCTGCTGGTGGTGGTCACGCTATGACCGAAACAGTCGTGAGTGTTGAAAAGGAGATAAACGTATGAGTCAGTATTATCTAAGTCATAACGCCGAGAATTGCGTGGACTGTCAGGCCTGCGAAATCCAGTGTAAAACGCATAAGGGACTCTCAATCGGTCCTAACCTATGTAGTGTTCAGCGTATAGAACCTGAAATCGGCAACGATCCCATAGGTCGAGGTTATGTTTTTATGCCTTGTTATCACTGTGAAGAAGCCGCTTGTATGAGTGTCTGCCCAACAGCGGCGATTCGTCGACGTGAAAAAGATGGCATTGTACATATTGAATCTTCGCTTTGTATTGGCTGCAAAAGCTGTATTACCGCCTGTGCCTGGGGAGCTTGTCAGTGGAATCCTGAAACACTCAAAGCAGTTAAATGTGATTACTGTATGGATCGTCTTGATGAAGGCCTACAACCCTCTTGTGTCACTGTTTGTCTAACCAGTTGTCTGGATTTAGTTCCTGCTGATGAGATGCCAGAGAAACTAAGTAAACATTTTGATAAAGAAGCTGGCCACCCGGAGGTTATAAAATGAGTATTGCTAAATATCAAACAAGTACCGTCGCCGGTCCTGCTCCAGTTATAAGCCCCGATTTTTGCACGGTTAATGATGTTCGCTGGTCACTACACACGGCCTGGCAAGAAGCAGAAGAAGGTGCTG
>QNFP01000361.1 GCA_003645535.1 Gammaproteobacteria bacterium
CATCTGGGCATTTTTCAGCGCCTGCGTCCGCTGCCTGACTCGAGCATTAAGCATCCGGTTCCAGATCGTCACGGCGACCACCAAAAGAAGCAAAAATCCCAGTACGGCCAGGGCCGTATATTTATAGACAGGGTTCTCCCAAAACCTTGAGGTGTTCAACCCCACCCACTGTTCGCGTATTGCCGTTCTTTCTGATGGACTAATGCTGGCCAGACTCTTGTTGAGAATACTCACCAGCTGCGGCCAGTCTTTGCGTACACCGAAATTGAGGTTAATCTCTTTCTGTAGCTCCGCAACAACGTTAAGGTTCAATATACCTTCTTTGCGTGATTCAAATCTTATCGAGTCAAGTGCGCTGACGGTAACATCAGTGACCCCGCGTGACGTTGAGATCAGGGCGGTCTGTAGATCATGGAATCGATTGATGTCAATTACGTCTTGAAAGGGCGTGAGCTCGTCATCCCATAGATACCCTTCGACCACGGCAACCTTATAACCTTTCAGGTCTGCAAGAGAGTGGACTTGAGGCAAATCTTTATTCGATACGATGACACCCTTCATATTGATATATGTGTTGCTGAATAACAGGTACGCTTCGCGCTGCGAGGTGCGTGCAATAGGCGTCACGATATCCACTTCCTCGCGCCTGGCCATATCGAGTACGGATTGCCAGTCTCTGGCTCGCACAACCTCAAAAACAATCCCCAGTTTGTTTTCCAGCAAGCCAATGTAATTGGAATTCATCCCCTGATAGTTACCCACTTTATTGAACCACCCTACAGGAGCAAAATCTGGATCGGGTGCGATGCGGATGACAGGATGGGTTTTGAGCCAGGCCTGTTCCTGCTGGTCAAGTATGACGGAAGGTTCTGTTGTGGCAGGTGCGGAGACAGCATGGCTCGTCAGAGCCATGATGACTAATGCTAGATAGAACTTAGCTAGACGGAACCTGGCTAGATGGAACCTGGCTAGATGGAACCTGGTAAGTAGCTGTCCCAAGCTGTGGGCCTCCAGATATAGTAATGTCGAAGTATAGAAAAAATAAACGCGGAGTAAAAAGGGGTTCGATTCTCCCATACCAGATTACGTTTCGCTAATCTTCCCTACGGCTGGTAACATCCAACCGAGACACCTCCATTATCTGCCCCGGTTATCCATGCTCACATTATTCAGGAAGCTTCAGGAAAATATCCGTTACCGGGTCGACCAGGCGTTTGTGCACAAGTTTATCGGGCAGTTTCTGCTGTTTTTAACACTGGTAATACTGGCCACCCTGACCGGGATGACAGCCATGTTCTTCGGGCTATTCTCTGAAGAAAACACCGGTATCAGTTCGATCCCGCGCGACATCGACGCTGGCATCCTGGATTCGTTGTGGTGGTCTGTGAACCAGGTCATGCGTCTTCCGGGGTTTAAGCAGGCCTATGGCGCAACGGCTCCGGTAGTGATCTATTCGCTATTCCTGTCACTCATGGGACTGGTGGTTTTCAGTGTGTTGATCTCGCTGATCAACAACACTATGCGCAGCCGCATCGAGGCACTGCGCAAGGGTGATACGCAGGTCCTCGAACGCAATCACCTGCTGCTGTTGGGATGGAACAACAAGGTGTTTTCCATCCTGCAACAGCTGGCCAGACTCCAGCCCGGTACCAAAGTTGTAATACTTGCACCACGGGAAATTGACACAATGCAGGAGCAGCTCAGGGTCGCGGGCATCCGGCGCGAACAGGTCAAAGTCATCCTGCGCAGTGGGATACCCAGCAATCATGGCGAGCTTGACCGAGTGGCCGTCAACCGGGCAAGCAGTGTTATCGTGCTGGCAACAGATGCGGATGACAGTGAGGCCATCAAAACTATAGTGCTACTGACTGCACGTCAGGACTGGCTCGGCGAGCCCCCGATCCTGACGTCAGAGATTGCCATGGAGCGCAACTACGAGCTGGCAAAAATTGCTGCCAGAGACAGACTACATATCATTTCCTCCAGCCGCATCATCAGCAAGGTTATCGTACAGACCGTTCGCAATCCGGGGCTGGCGGATGTGTATAGCGAACTCTTTTCTTCGCTGGGTAACAGTATTTATGTACAGTCCATGTCCGGCTGCACAGATCGTCCGGTTGCCGAGATCGCGTTTGGACTACGCGATGCCGTACCCATTGGCGTTACCTGGGATGACCAGCGTGATGGCGCAGTACGACATGCCGTCGGCCTCAATCTCGAGCCTGAGTACGAGGTTGCCGAAGATGAACAACTGGTGCTGCTGACACGTGGCCTCCCGGTTACTGACATCCGATCCAGCATTCCGGAATCACTGATATATCAGGAGGGCGGCTCTATCCCCCAGGTGCCGGCCCGAGTGTTGCTGATAGGCTGGACTGATATTCTTTACGACATCCTGCAGGAACTAGATGCCCATGCGTCGCGTGGTACCGAAGTGACCATCCTCTCGGACATCAGTGAGGAAAAGGCAAGGCAACAGGTAGCCAGCCACCAGACCAGAGACCTCAAAAACCTGGCGTTGGTCTTTCGAGAAGGTGATGCGGTGGTGTCGGTCGCCTATGAAGACATCGACATATCCACTTTCCAGAGCATTGTCGTGCTTGCTGATCCACCTGATGATCGAAAAGATGCGGAGGAAGGTGCGGACACCCGTACTTTACGCATATTGCTGCGTTTATCAGACCTGCGCAAACAGGTTGATACGCATATTCATACTGTTGCCGAACTTCTGGATGAAAATAACCGCGGCTTACTCGCGGGTCTCGGTGTGGACGATATCGTTGTCAGTTCCGAGATCGTCAGCGCCCAGCTGGCGCAGATTGCACGCCAGGAAGTGCTCGCTCCTATCTATCGGGAGCTGCTCAGCGCTGGCGGTGTAGAGATCAGTCTGCGGCCTGCCCGTGATTATGTGAAGCTCGATACCGACTGCAGTTTTAGCGACCTGATCTATGCGAGTCAGCAAAAGATGGAAATTGCACTTGGCCTACGCCTGGCACGCGAGGGTGGCGAGGTGTTACTGAATCCACCGCGGGATACCCGATGGCGGCTTGGTGAAGCCGATAAAGTGATTGTGCTGGCACAACAGGTTTATTAGTGTGCATCGTTTGCGAGCGTAGCGGCGCAATATTTTACTCATCGTTGTTCTCAGTGTTCCCAGTATTTCTAGCGGCTGATATTGCACGCGGCGATGGCCTCGCGTACATGTTCCAGTAAGTCTTCACGGGAGTAGGCATTCTTTTCAAGCACCTCTTCGACCCTGCCATTTAATCGTTCACGGTCGTTCTCGGTCAGGTCCTTGGCGGTAACGACAATAACCGGTATATGTCGCCATTCCGGCCGCGCGCGCATGGCCTCCAGAAAACCGAAACCATCCATCACCGGCATCATCAGATCCAGCAGGATGAGCTGAGGTAGTGTTGTCTCCATGATATCGAGGGCTTTCTGGCCATTACTGGCCTCAGACACGACCCACCCCGACTTCTCCAGGGTGTGCGCCATTACCTCGCGGGCTTCCGTGTCGTCCTCGATCAGTAGCACCGCACTGTTATTACCGGCACTGTAGTAGCGACTCAATGCCTGGTGCAGTAGCTCCCGGTCAACCGGCTTGGTCAGGTAATCGAC
>QNFP01000362.1 GCA_003645535.1 Gammaproteobacteria bacterium
ACAATGGCATCAGGTGGGTCGTGTCTGCTTCCATCTGGCGGAAAACAAAAACGATCCGGACTATCCCTGCCCTGCCCGGTAATTTCGGGCGCATAGGTGGCCATAAATGCGAAGGGATAGTCCGGATCGTTTTTGTTTTCCGCCAGATGGAAGCAGACACGACCCACCTGATGCCATTGTGGTGCCTTGCTGGCGAGGAAACCGGCAAGGCTGTCAAAGGCATGAACCTGTTCGCAGACCCAACGATCCAACAGGGTCCAGATCTCCTGCAATGCCGGGGCGGAGAGATACTCGGCGCCCCGCATGGGTGGCGCACTCAGGAGCAAGGGCATCGTATCTGCTACACAAAGCGGCTCCAGGAGATCGATTCGGCCTGGGTCCGTTGGTGCCAGCAGGCATCGTTCGCTCAGATATTTTCCGGCGAAGTCGCGCCAATAGACGAATGTCGGGGCTAGATCGGCATCCTCTTTGCTTGCCGCCAAAGTAAACAGGCCCTCGCCCGTATGTCGCGAAAACGCCCTGGCAATGCGCGCATTACCGGCGCTCTCATTTGAATCGCCATCGGTTGTCGGCGGGAAGCAATGCAGATGCCCGGAGGGTAATAGTCCTATTTCAAAAGACACATTGAAACTTCGACATTCAAAGGTTTGAGGTGATACAGCTGTATCCGCATGTAATAACGCCCAGGGTATGATTATACGAATAGTATAAATTGGTTGCGGATAACTCAACTGCCGCCTGCATTGATGCGGAGTTTTCGGCTGCCACAGGAATCATTTACGGTAGCAGCAGAATTAACACGATTTAATTACATTTGCCGATCCCTGTTTAAATCTTGACTGCTTCATTTAGCGCATCGTAGGCGGGCCCGGCTAACACGGTAGCGCGCTGGTCACGCCCGAGAATATCAACGTCAAACTGCGCACCGGGATGGGCGTAATCGTTTTCCACCCACGCAAAAGCAAGCGCCTTGCCGACGCAGTGTCCGTAGCCGCCGGAAGTGATCAAACCGATCACTTTTTCCCCAACCCGGCAACTCTCTCCGCCGAGCGCGTCGGCGTCGTCGATATCCACTTCGCAATAAACAATCCGGGAATCGCACGCGTCCTGTTGTGCTTTTAACGTCGCATCAAGGCCAATAAATGATTTCGAAGTATCAACAAAGCGTTCCATCCCCGCCTGGATCAAATTGAGTTCATTGGTCAATTCATGTCCCCAACCGTGGTAGGCTTTTTCCAGGCGCAAGCTGTTCATTGCATAAGCTCCGAAATCGGCGACACTATACGCGGCGCCTGCCTCCAGGACCGCCGCGTAAAGATCGGCCAGCCTGTCCATAGCGACGTGTAACTCCCAACCAAGTTCGCCCACATAGTTGACGCGCAACGCGCGCACCGGTATGCCAGCGACATCAATTTCCTGCATGGTGAGCCATTTGAAACTGGCGTTCGTCAGATCGGCCAGGGTCAGGTGAGCAAGCAAATCGCGCGAACGCGGGCCTGCTATGACCAATGCACCCATATCAGAAGACAGGTTTTTGATGGTGACGTCCATATCACCCCGGTGTCTGGCCAGATAAGCCTGATCGCGCACTTCGGCGAGAGCGCCAGAAATGAGATAAAAAGCGTACTCGGTCAGGCGGGTGATCGTCATTTCTGAAAACACACGCCCGCTCTCATTCAGAATTTGCGTCAGTCCGATACGCCCCGGCGATGCGGGTAATTTGTTGGCGCAAACTCTGTCCATAAAGGCGGCTGCATCCACTCCGGAAACTTCAAACTTGGAAAAGCTACTGATATCCATTATGCCAACCCGTTCGCGTACGGCGCGGCATTCGTTACCGACAACGTCAAATATGTTGTTGTGATGGTAAGAGTAATCCTCTGTTCTTCCATCGAGTGAGAACCACCTGGGGCGTTCCCAACCATGGGCTTCCATGAAGATCGCGCCACGTTTTTGCTGCTCCCGATAGATCGGTGTAACGCGTGCGGGACGCCCCGCAGGACGGCTTTCGCCATGCATCGCGGGGCGGGCATAGTGGGAATACACGTCTACCGCCTTTTTAAAAGCATAGTCTTCAGTCGCATAGGTTCCAAAACGACGGGGATCGAATTCGAGCATGTTGATTTCCGCATCGCCATAAATCATTTGCTGTGCCATGAAATGCCCCATCCCTGGGCCCTGCGCGATGCCGATATTCGAACCGCAGCAATGCCAGAAATTGCGCAAACCGTAGGCGGGTCCCATCAATGGGTTGCCGTCCGGGGTAAAGGGAATTGCGCCATTCACCACCGTTTTGACGCCGGCATTTGCAATAAACGGGAGACGCTCCATGGACTTGAGAACATAGTGTTCGATACGCTGCAGATCATCCGTGAAGAGTTCATTTTCTGATCCCCACTGTGGGGCAGCCCCTCCCCAGGCTGCATCGATATTGTCGAATTCCCAGGGTCCGATCAGCATCGATTTTTGCTCCTGCCGATAATATCCGCCGACAATACTATCTCGCAGAATCGGCAGCTCTGGGCCGGATGCATCAAGTTCCGCAAGTTCATCCGTAACGAAGTACTGATGTTTCAGGCTTACCAGTGGAATATCCGTACCGGCCATGCGGGCGATTTTTTTGGCATAACATCCCGCCGAGTTGACAACGTGCTGCGCGCGAATTGTCCCTTTTTCCGTTTCTACCAACCACTCATCGCCGCTCGTCTGCGTGAGCCCGATCACACGGTTCCGCAGGCTGATTTCCGCTCCTTCCAGGCGGGCTCTTTTGGCCATCATATGACAAGCCATTGCCGGATCTACGCTGCAGCAATGCGGGCTGTACACGGCCCCAAGTGCATCGGTAACGTTCGCGTGAGGATGCATTTGTTCGACCTCTTCCCTGCTCACCATGCCAATGTCGAAGCCCACGCTTGCCCCCATCGATGCAACATGACGGCACCATTGCAGCTCGCGCTCCGTGACTGCCAGTCGCGCGCCACCCGAGGCACGCCAGCCATTGAAATCGATCTCCGGGTCGTGGTGACTCTGTCGGTAGGTTTTAATCGAGTGCCAATAGATATGAGCCACACCCAGCGAAGGCGTCAATACCGGCACAATACCTGCCGCATGCCACGTGGAACCAGAGGTAAGCTCACCTTTTTCGACCAGCACCACATCTTTCCAACCTTCCCTGGCCAACGCATATAACAAACTGACGCCAACAATACCGCCGCCGATAATCACAACTTTTGCCTGATCTCGCATGTCTTGTTCCTGAATCTATGAGTAATTTACAGGGTGGCTGGCCACCTACCAACGTCCGTTACCTGGCTGCATTGCCGCGGCCGGGATATGGATCGGAAAGCGGTCGCGGATCCTGGAGTCAGCCCTTGCGTTGATATAATTCGGGTAGTGCGCCGATAAGATTTCCCGAACACGCTCCCTGGCTACCTCTCGAATATCATGACTACCGGCCTCTTCCCAGACGCTGGTTGAATCGCGATTCGCAATATCCGGGTAGAGGAATTCGGTACGCATCATTTTCATCGTCTGCATACTGCCGAGGTAATGGCCGGGCCCGGCGACTGTTTCCTTGATCACTTCGTAAGACAGGGTTTCGTCGGTCACTTCGATTCC
>QNFP01000363.1 GCA_003645535.1 Gammaproteobacteria bacterium
CCGCTTCGCTTTCGAGCAGCGTACGCAGCCCCCTGCGCATCAGCGGATGATCGTCTATGAGAAGCACCGTCGTTGTGTGCTGTTCAGTCGTTGGCATAGCCAGGCTCCAGCGGCGCGGTCAGGATCGCTCGTATAAAGACACTGGGCGCTGACGCGAAAAGGCGAAAATTGGCCTAAAACCCAGTGGAAATCAAAGTAATGCCTGCATAGTAAATTAAAACAACCCCAAAAGGGAGGGGGTAAACCAGGCCGCACGCACTGACCGTGTTACGGCGCGTCCCAAATTTCCCCCATTATGGGGGAGCCGCACCGTTACCACCTCGTTTATAGTCTGAACCTGAGATTTATATAATCGTAAGTCAACGGGTGTTTAAGATTTTACTGCAAATTGCAATCGTTGTGCCTTCGTATTAATAGATTAAGGAGAGACAAAATGAGAAGCAGGACCAGATCGCAAAGCAAATTAAGGTGCGATAAAAATTACCTTTTAGGCAGTTTTTAAAAGCCTGGAAAAATATTATTTAAAACTAAATACCTGGAGAACAACATGGAAAAGAAGGATAGCATCAAAGAAGAAGATGCTCAGGAAAGTGGTTTCAACCGCCGTAAATTTATTTCGACAAGTACCGCCGGTTTAGCGGCGCTTGGTGCGCTTGGTGCCGGTATAGGTTCCGCTTCGGCAAGTACAGCAGTTACGCCAAAGCAAAAAACAAACTCAACAAAGGGCGGGAAAAGGGTCATTATTTTGAACGATACCAGCACCCATATCGGGCCAACTTTAGCGCGGAATTTCGCTCTGAAAAATCACAATATTGTTCTGGGCACCCCGGCAAAAGGACTGGCGGATGAAGTACGTAAGCTCGGGGCTAAAGTAGCGGTTGTTGATAAGCTCCCTGATCTGAGTAAACCTGAAGCAATTAAAATGTTGGTAGAAGCCGCAATGGATGAGTTCGGTGGCTACGACGCAGCGTATCTCCGTTCGGGTACTCACGGTACTGGCGACATTTTGAATACTACGCCGGAAGTTTTGAAAGAGGTGATCGACGAGAATTTTGTCGCAGTAGTTTATGCCTTACAAGCAGTGTTGCCGCATTTAATGGATTCCGGGTCTGGCCAGGTATTGATGATTACAAGTGCATCAGGACAGCGCCCGGCCATTGCAGGAACGGCTTACAGCGCCACAAGGGCGGGAGCGAACATGCTCGTTCGTTGCGCAGCAGCGACGGCGGCCCCCAAAGGGGTTAGTGTTAATGCCTTTGGTACATATTTTTTAAATTACCCGGGGTTTCTCGAATCGATAGGCGCCGATAAGAACCCTGCTATGGTAGATGAAGTAAATAAGGTCGTACCACTCGGGCGTCTTGGCGAAGTAGAGGAGGCAGCTCATTTTGCCATGTCCTTACTTGATGGCATCAATACCTACCAAACAGGTAATTTCTTTTGCCATAGCGGAGGTTTTAATAATGAAGGGTGGATGGCTTAATCCATGCATCGTTTATGTCAGAAGAGTTATGGGGTTACTTTACTCTATAGAATTAATGTGAGTGCTCCGCGCTCTGCAGAAAAGAAATAAATTGGAGAATTATTAAATGAACAAATTGCAAACGATATTGACAACAGTTCTTATTGTATTTTCGGCATCCAGTGTTGCTGACAACAAGATGAGTGACAACGTGCAATTGCTGATTGAGGGTAGCCCGCTTCGCGGTTCTAATGGCGGAGTCTGGGGTCCGGACGGCAAAATTTATCAGGGCAGTGTCTGGTCGGATGCTGTGTTTGTTATCGACCCGGAAACGGGTGATTTGAAAAAGATCGAAGGCACCTTCGGCACCGACGATCTGGCATTTCATCCTGATGGGCGCCTGTTCTTCAACTGGATAACCAAAGGCCAGATTGGGCTCCTTGATACCGACGGAGAGGTGAGCGTCTATGCAACGGAACATTCGGGTAATGACGGCATTGCCATCTCAAAAGAAGGCCGGATGTTCACCAGTGGCCTGTTTGTCGATACACATCTGTGGGAAGTCTACCCGGACGACGGTCGCAAGCCACGGGTGATCGCCGACCAGGGTCAGCGGATGTCCAACGCCATGTCTTTCGGTCCCGATGGCAAGTTGTACGGCTCCTCCTGGATAACAGGCGAGGCGTTACAGATTGATATGGAAACCGGGGCGACCTTGATGGTTGGCCAGATGAAAGGCGCCATCCTGTCCGCAGCGAAGTTCAACAGCAAGGGCGAACTGCACGTCATGAACACCAAAGAGGGCTACATTTACAAAGTGGACCGTGAAAAACACACCTTTGAGCTGGTAGCCAAAACACCTTTTCCCGCAACAGACAATTTCTTCTTTTCACCCGATGACCGCCTGTTCAACACCAGTTCTGCTGATGGTTATGTGCATGAAATCACCGGTATGGATACCTATCGTGTTGTAGTTCCAGGCGGGCTTGGCCTGCCCGGCGGCATCGCGCTGATCGAGGACAAGGGAAAAACCAATCTGGTGGTCGTCGACATCTTTGCGATCCGCAAATTCGATCCGAAAACCGGAAAGGAAATCAGCGCCGTCAGAGATGTCACCATGGCGACGGATGTCGGCTGGATGATGACTGTGAGTCCGTACGGAAAGCAGTTGGTCACTAGCAGTTGGACCAGCAACTTCGTCAAGATATGGGATCCGCAAACGGATTCGATGGTGGCTAACTTCGAGAAGTTCAAACAGCCGACCAATGCCATTGCGTTAGGCAAAGACATCGTATTTTCCGAACTGGGCGGCGCAATCAAACGCTTTTCACCCGCTGCTCCGGACAAAGCCACAACGCTTGCGGACGGTCTCAAACAGCCATTTGGTCTGGCTTATGACAACGGTAATTTGTACGTGAGCGAAGACCAGGGCGGCAGAATCATGCAGATCATGAAAAATGACAAAGTCATCAATCCCAAGCTTGTTAAAGACGGGCTGAACTCGCCGCAGGGGCTGGCGATTGCAAACGGTCATTTGTATGTGGTCGAGGCAGGCAAAGGCCAGTTGCTGGCCATTCATCTGTCGAGTGGCGATAGCAAAATAGTGGCCCATGGGATGGAGTTCTCAACCGGAAAGTTGAGCTTTACAGATACCACGAACTGGACCCGTTCTTTGATCACAATTTCGGGCCAGACGGCATACATCGGCGGTGCAGGTAGCGGAAGCGTTTACAAGGTCAGCCTTTAGCCCCAATGTCGCACCCGTCGTGAAAAAGCGGGTGCCGTAACAGTCGTGATCTGTTTATTACAGGACGCACTGGCCGTGTTACGGCGCGTCCCAAATTTCCCCCATTATGGGGGAGCCGCACCGTTACCACTTCGTTTATAGTCTGAACCTGCGATTTATATGATCTAAGTCAACGGGTGTTTAAGATTTTACTGCAAATTGCAATCGATGTGCCTTCGTATTAATAGATTAAGGAGAGACAAAATGAGAAGCTGGACCAGATCAATATTTACACTACTGCTGTGCGGGCTTTGGTTGTCTGCCGGCACGGCCTTTGCGGCCAAGAAACCGAATATCGTGGTGATCTGGGGCGATGATATTGGTCAGGACAATATCAGCGCCTATCACCGGGGCTTGATGGGA
>QNFP01000364.1 GCA_003645535.1 Gammaproteobacteria bacterium
ATACCCACGATATTCCCGTCCTGCCTGTACACCAGCGGTGGATAATCAGGAGACAGGCCGACACGGAGACCATCGGCCGTCGCACTAATGGAACCGATGGTGCCGAACGTGAACAATAGTACAGGCAGGAGGCTGCGGAGCATGGTTTTCCCTCTTCGGCGCTGGGCCGAGTTATTGAAAATAGGCTGATAATGTACCAGAAAAATATTCCAGCAGTCACTCCTAAGTGGGCATCATAAGTGAGCAAGCCAGAGACATATAATTTTCTGGATAAACAGAGCTTTCCCTGCCCTGCACCGCTTCCTGCATTGCGATTCCTTTACGACTAATGGAGCACTCGATCCGCTTGTTTACTCAACTCGACGGCCAGTTTGTTTCTGAACTGGTAGGGCGTTTGCTGATTGATGATAACCGCGAAGGGGCGCCACTCATCGTGCTTATTTATATACCCGGCCAGTGCACTGACACCGATCAAACTTCCAGACTTGGCATAGATGCCGGGTTCGATCTCGGGCAACAGATGCTTCCAGCTTCTGAACCGATCCAGAACATCAACCAGTTGCGCCGGGCTGAGTCTGTTATTACGGGACAGTCCCGCGCCATCTTCCAGAAAGTAATCTCGCCAGCCAAACTCTGTTGGCAGCATTCCTTTCAGTGTCTGGCGCACTTTATCTGAATTGGCGGGAGCGCCCTGTTGCTCGGCACTCAGTTTCAGCACCAGTTGATTGGCGATAAAATTAGTAGAATATTTCATCATCGGCTTAATGACATCAGCCAGAGTTCGACTATTTAAGTGTTGATACATTAACGGAATGGTCGAAGGCACCTCGCCCCAGGTCACCTCGTTACCCACCGCAATCATTTCTCGACGCAGAAATTCCGCGACCAGTTCCCCGAAGTACCGTTCTGCAATTCTCGGATCAGAGCCAGTGTTAACACGCTCCGAACCGGCATGCATAGTCCGGTAAATATACCTGGCTGTGTTTGTGACAGGTGTCTGTTCTTCGGCGGATACAATTACGCCATTCTTTTTCAAGGCAGAGACGGTGTTGAAGTTAGCCGCCAATGCACTCGGGATAGCATCGTAGGGATTGTTGCTCTTCCCTGTACCCGGCAGCTTAACGTTACTGGCAAAGTAAGTCGTATCAAGACGAATGCCAGCCAGTTTGCATATCCCTTTTGCTTTTAGCCTGGCAGCAATAATGCTGGCAATAATCTGCAGTTCTTCTGAAACCAGAAAGGGGTCGCCAAAGCCCTTGATCCAGAGGGTAGCGTTAGCAGTTGCCTCGTCCAGATAAAACTCGGTTTTGAAGCGATGATCTTCGCCCCAATGATTGAGCGCCAGGTAAGCGGTAACCAGCTTGGTGGTAGATGCAGGTACGAACAGGTCTTCGGCACGTTTCGTGTTGATAGCCTTGCCCGCTTCATCCTGATACAACAAGCCGGCGGCGTTGTAGTGGTTAAAGGTATCGAGACTGCCCGCTAGCGAGAACGATAGCGGTAAAAAGATAAGCAATAACAAAATTGAGTCTACGTGGCGGAATTTATTCGTCCTGATAAGAACTTGTCTGAAAAAGCTCAAGGTGTGACCTTTGATGATACGACGTTTAACCGCCAAACGAGAGTAATAGGGGCAGGCCATGAATATTTCGGCTAAAAATGTGGCGAAACGCAGTTTGTCCCTATATAAACACGAAAGTAGCAACCAGGATGTTTTTAATTTCGAGTTCACATAATTTAGCATAACTAAATAGCAACACTTTGTTTATTATGGTATTTTTATTATTATAGATACAGGAATACTTGAAACCCGAGATTAGCTGCGAACAGGTTCTCATAAATATGTATGCCAACTGCTTACGCCATACTCTGCTTGCCTGCATCACTGCGCTGGCTCTAGGCCCGATGCTCGTAACGGCAGGCAGTGTCTATAAATTCAAAGACGGCGCCGGTAACGTTCTGTTCACTAACGTTGTTAATGCCCGCGAGCAACCTGCTGGTATAGATCTGGACAAGTTCGATACACTGGTTCACATCACCATATATCCCGATTCAAATATTCATAAATACAGAGATTGGGGCAAAGATGAATCTGCCGTGTTACCCAGTTATAGTAAATTTCGAAACACATTTGACTCGCTTATCAAACAAAGTGCAGACAAACACAAAATTAACCGAGGTCTGGTTAAGGCTGTGATCCACACCGAATCGGGGTTTAATCCTCAAGCCCTTTCGAAACCCGGCGCTCAGGGCTTGATGCAATTAATGCCTGCAACAGCGGATATTTACGGTGTTACAGACCCTTTTGACCCCAGCCAAAACGTACAGGCAGGCACTCAACATCTAAAATATTTACTGGATAAGTACAATCAAATCGAGTTGGCTCTGGCGGCATATAATGCCGGGGAAGGCAATGTCAAAAAGTACGGCGGTGTACCACCATTCACTGAAACTCGTGACTACATAAAGCGCGTGATGTCACGCTATCATAGCCTTTATCTAAACAAGATATAGTGAGACCCTGAACTTCCGGATATGTAAGCTGTAAAGGCGCAATAATAGTAGCCCAGGCGGCACCCAAAGCAAAAGGCAATCTCAGAACCACTTTACCTGACTAGCGTATTGGGCAAATAACCGCCAGGCGCTTAATCAGCATAGCTAAAACCCAAACCCGCTCTCGCGTCAGTGGTAATCCCATATTGGGGAATCGGATAGCGTAAGCCATTTCCAGATAGCGCTTCGAGACCAGTGATAACGCCCGGTAGAAATTTCGGTGGTAAGGCTATCAATAGTTCATCCTCCATCACTCCGCCGTAGCGTCGTTCAGCAAAACAGGGTATCGAAAGACTGGGTTCACCAGTTTTTAATGCTCTACCCCACGAGTCAGCACAGGCCGATTCACCCACGCATCCCCACTCCAGTTTTTTGTAACCAGCCCACTGCAGGCCATTGATAAATAGAATCATCTGCGCAGGCGTCGCATAGATCAGACAAATATCCGGTGGATCCAGGCGGCCCGCAGCCAGCGGACTCACTGCCATCGCCTCGTACTGCCCAAACGCTACTACATCCATTGCATCCTGATGTGCAGCCGAATCCTCCGCTGTGCTATACCAGACACCCACCATCCTTTCGCCAGTTAACCACTCCTCATCTCGCGGATGAAGCCCGAGCACTGCGCCACATTGAGCGCCGACAAGATCCTCCACAGTAATACCTACCGTCCAGCCATTTCGGCTGGCCTGTCCGACAATCTGATCTGTCGTGTAGATATCCCTGGGGCGACGAATCCTCGGCACCGCTTCCATTTCAGCCCTTGTTTTGAACATCTTCATGCCGATAGGTGTAGTGCGCAAACGCAATAGACGATTAAGGTCTGCGACGATTTGTGCGCCATCAAACATCGTTTGATCAGAAGCAATGATTTCATCAGACATATGTTTCTCTCCGTTTACAATTTTATCTAGCCGTCAATTAGCCGCGACCATATAGAACAGCACGTTAATTGTCTGCGGCTACCCCACTGACCAGGGCAACGGCACCTGACCGAGCGAGCAGCGCCGCAACTTGCTCCGCTAACTTTCGGTAACCCTGCTTATTGAGATG
>QNFP01000365.1 GCA_003645535.1 Gammaproteobacteria bacterium
CCACTAATAATTATTAAGAGGCCAGCGGCCTCTTAAAAAATGCTGTTGAACTCAACCGCTACGCGGTAGCTTTTAGAACCCTGATTTGCTCTATCAGCCCCTGTTAAAACAGGCGCACACTTGGATGTCCCTACGTGCAACCACACAGGAGACATCCCATGCACCCACTACGCGAAGCCATGCTCGATCAGATGCGTTTGCGAGGTCACTCGCCGCGGACCCAGCAAAGCTATTTGAACGCGGTCAGCTTACTGTCCCGGCACTATCATCGATCACCCGATCTCTTGAGCCACGACGATTTGCAGAACTGGATTCTGTACCTGGTCAAAGATCGCGGGCTCTCTGCCGCCACTTGCCGCTTATACCTGAATGCGATCCGGTTCTTTTATCTGCAGGTTCTCCACTGGCCCGATTGCCAGCTGGAGCTGATCACGCCCAAGCGACCTCAGCGGATTCCCTACCTGCTCTCACCGGGCGAAGTTCGACGCATTATCGATCACGCCGACAACCCTAAGTACGCGATGATGCTGGCCCTGTGTTACGCCTGTGGACTACGCGTCTCGGAACTGGTCGCACTTAAGGTCGCGCACATCCACGGTGAGGCCAGGTATTGCCAGGTGGTTCAGGGAAAGGGACAAAAGGACCGCCAGGTGCCGCTGCCCGATACCGTGCTACAGATGCTGCGCGGTTACTGGCATGCCTTTCGGCCGGCGTCCTGGTTATTTACTGGACGAGACCCTGAACAGCCCTTGTGCAGCGACAGTGTGCAAAAGTACTACCATAGAGCCCGGTGCAAGGCTGGTATCCCAGGATCCGGTGGCATCCACGGACTGCGCCATGCCTTCGCGACCCACCAACTAGCGGCAGGGATGTCGATCCAGCAACTCAAGGACATCCTCGGTCATCGACATTTGAGTACCACGGCTCGTTACCTGCACTGGTACCCGCCCAAACCGCTGGTGAAGTTCGATCTGCTGGCCGAGTCATTGGTGGAGAGCCGCCATGACTGATCACTACGTTTTTGCTCGGATCATCGAGCGCTTTTTACCCCAGTTGAAAGCGCAAAAACGGATTAGCCCCGATCAGGCGGCATCTTGCCAGAATATCGTCAACTGCCATACCCCGGCACTCGGTGGGCTGGACTATGCCTGTAATCAATGCGGATCTCATTATCCCCGCTACCACAGTTGTCGCCATCGCCATTGCCCGCAGTGCCAGCAAACAGCAAGCCGTCGCTGGGTAGAGGCCCGCTGCAATGATTTGCTGCCAGTGTCCTACTACCATCTGGTGTTTACCCTGCCGCATGAGCTCAACGGCTGGGCGCAGTGCCACCCCGAAGTCATCTACCGCCGATTGTTTCGCTGTGTCTGGGAAAGTCTGGATCACTACAGCCGATGTAACCGACAACTTCAGGGCAAGCTCGGCATGACCGCGGTGTTGCACACCTGGGGCCAAACCCTCAGCCAGCACATCCACCTGCACTGCCTGATCCCAGGTGGGGCAATCGATGAACAGGGTGACTTTGCGACCACCCGGCGCGACTTCCTCTACCCGCAGCGGGTAGTGGCCAAGCTGTTGCGCGGCAAAATGGTGAGTGCCTTGCGACAGGACTATGAAGCAGGAAAACTGCATCGGATCGCGCCGGGCCAGATCGATGACGTACTCGACCAGCTGATGCAAACGGACTGGGTGATCCATACCAAACCGCACCTGCGCCAGGTGGATACGGTGTTGCGTTATCTTGCGCGCTACACGCATCGCACGGCCATCAGCCTGTCACGCATCGAGTCGGTAGATCAGACCTCGGTACGCTTTCGTTGGAAGGACTATCGGGACAACCAGTCGAAGACAATGGCCCTGCCGGGTGAGGAGTTTTTACGACGCTTCCTGTTACATGTGTTGCCGAAAGGGTTAATGCGTATCCGCCACTACGGTTACCTGGCCAATCGGGTACGGGTAAAACAACTCAACCATATACGGCAACGACTGGAGGTCCAGCCGAGAGGTGAATCATGCGCCAAATCCGATTGCGATGATGCAATGCCTGTGAACCAACCGTGTCCAAAATGCCGGTTAGGGGTTCTACACTTTGTGGGTGAAATCCTGTCCGCACGACAACGACGACGATATGCACTATCCGTGAATCCATAACTGAAAGGAAGTGATCGCATCGCAACCGACTGGTCTTGTCAAGAGACCGGCGACCGGACTATTATGGTCGACAGCCAGAAAACGAATCGAAATCGTCTGCATATGCCACTGACAACGGGGCAAAATAATCGCTAAGAAAGACTGAGTACAACATAGTCATCAGGGAATCGGGCAGCACGCCCGCTCAAAGCCATGGACCAACCAATACAAATTCCATATATAAAGAAGGTGCCCATCCCGGCTCAGTTCAACAGACGTTTATACGCCATGCTCCGCACGGCGTATAAACGCTAAGGTGTTAGAGCGCAGATAGCATGCTGAAACATATTGCGATTGGAATAGTCCTCTTTTGCCTTCCAATAGGCAAGGCACACAGCGCAAATGACAAAGAGTACCTAGAGTTCATTGAATCAAATGGAGTAGTTGTTCTCGAAACATACAGGCTACCGAAAGGAGAGGACTTGACATACTGGGGTACTGATAGGAACACTTTTTTCTATAAAACTAAGGATTCTGATTTAGACCATAAAGCTCCATATTGGACAAAGGGCTATTTCAACGATGATTCCTTACCAGACTACATTTACATACTATTTCATCGAACTCAAAATGAAGGCTTTGTAATTGGGTTCATTTCATCCGAGAGCGGATATCGTAGTGTCGCTATAGAGTCGTCGTATAAAAATATGGCAATAGCTACTAGAGACAAGCAATTAGGGCACTTCCACATGGAGGGGCACGGACACGGTTTGATCTGGGACAATAGAGAGGAAAATTTTGTTGTCATTGAATAAGCGCTCTAACAACATGCAGACGGACCCAGCAAAGCTGGGCCGCTGATGCGAGGCGTTATGATGAAATGAGACAGTGGTATGACTGATGTAATCGAGGAACTGGTAGTTAAAGAATCTGGGTATCTCTACAGATACTCTTTCGATAAGCATGTTTTCTATAACAATTGGAGACATGGTCCTGACGAAGGGACATCATCAATTCCACTAAATCAATTGTCTCGACACCATACTTTAACTCAAGGAAGACCAGACGGATTTACTCGGAAATTTCAGATTGCGGGGGCGTTTATTGCCGGTGCAATAATTGTCTATTTTTCAGATTTCAATCACTCAATCCCATTATTGGCACCAGCACTATTCATTTATGGTGCGGGTAGAACAGTATGCATGTGGAGCGATGTGCTTCCGAAGAAATGGACCATTATTCGATATAATAATGGGGAGCAAGCCAGTTCAATCGTTCATAACAACAGTGATAAAGAAAGAATCAAATTTGAAACTGCTTTGTCCCAAGCCATTGATGATGCAAAAGATATTTCATCATAACGAACAAGGATAGATTGTGATCGCGAAGCGATCCACGATCTTATCCCGGTGTTGTACGAGCCCGTTCTTTACTATAAGCAGATATCTTTATTTGGGGTCGAGGTGGGCAGGG
>QNFP01000366.1 GCA_003645535.1 Gammaproteobacteria bacterium
GATCAACCGCCGGGTTTGATGTATGCGATTGCTAACTCTGTAAATATTTTTCAAGACAGGATCACACGTAGCCGACTCGCTGGGGATCCAGCAGATATATTGCTTTCACCCAAGGTCGCCCATATTGGGATGCTGGAATTCTACCGTGCAGCTGAAGCCATCGAAGAAGGCGAACGTTGTGTGCAGAAGGCATTGGCGGAGATTCGCGAGGTGGTGGGTCCGCGGGCATAACGGGCCGAGATATTGCGTTCGTGCGGTAATTCCCCCGTAAAATAACTCGGTTAAAAACGGGGTTATTACTGTAGCCTCAAATTTACCTTTTAACGAGGAGTCCAACTTAACAAATCTGTCACGTTGCGCGCAATTGCTGAGTCGGTTTTTCTGCAGTTTCACCCTGCTTGGGGTTGAGTTTTACTGGCCCGGCACGGTTTAGGTTGGTGTTGAAATAACGGTACCAGGGGTTGAATTCCTCTTCCGGGGTCTGGCGCCAGCCATAGATTTTTGGCCGCTCCTTCTCAATAACCTGGGTGTCCCACAATAGCCAGTCAAAAAGTGCGATAAAATTTGTCATATTCTTCGCCGAGTTGGCACTGCGACTGTGGTGCTGGTGGTGCATATTGGGGAACACCAGTATGTGGCACAGAGCGTGAAACGGCTTGTGAATCCAGGGGTTGGGATGGTTTAACAGATACAGGTCATAGCTGTAGCCCCAGTTCGTGTGAACATGCATGCCCCAGAGTGTTTTAGACAAACTGCCCCAGATAAATACCTGGTAGAAACCGAAGTACAGGCAGATCAGGCCAAACCAATAATTGGGTAGTACCAGCCACCAGCCCCAGTGCTCGACATAGGTTTGCGTGACGCTGAGTTCACCGCGGCCATCGTTGCCTCCGGTCTGGTGGTGGGGACGGTGGGCCACCTTGTAGAACGCCTGAATTTTCTGTAGCCACGGGTTTTTGGGTCGCCTCGAGTGGGCGAACAAGTGAACGCGCCCGTGCAGGTACTCGTCAATCAGCAGGTACACGACCAGGCAGGGCCAGAAGTATTGCGCGTCCATCCATTGTAAAGCCCCGCTATAAGCTGGCGCGATGGCAGACAGCGCCAGGAAGATGACTAGCAATAGCAGCGGCCGTTGCACCATGCTCAGGAAGGTGAGGGCGATGCCGGCCATGGCCCAGTCCTGTTTCGTTTTTTTGCCGTCCCGGCCGCGCAGAAATAACCATTCGTAGGCGATAAACAACACCAGGGCACCGCCGGCCGCGTAGGCGACAAAATTAATGGCCGACTGTTGGTACTCGTTAGTCAGAAAATCCGTCAACATGCGTGTTCCCCATCTGGTTTTATTTACTATATAGGCTTATAGCCTAACCGAACCTTTTATATAACTGTAATTTATATATCGTATAGTCTAATATTGATGCTAGTGATATCTTGGAGTCATTCACCATGAATACCAATCTCCGCAGTGTCGACCTCAATTTACTTACCGTTTTTGATGCGATCCTGCAGGAGGGGAGTCTCTCGGCTGCAGGCGATGCCCTGGGTATGACGCAGCCAGCGGTCAGCAACGCGGTGTCCCGACTACGGATCACCTTTGCCGATGAGCTGTTTCTCCGCAACCGCTATGGTATGTCACCTACCCCCCGAGCGCAGGCACTGGCTGAACCCGTGCGCGAGGCTCTGGGCATACTGCAAAACGTGTTCGACCCCGCTGGCGATTTTGATCCCACCAACACCGTCCGCTGCTTCAAACTGGCCATCGGCGACTATGGTGAGCTGGTGCTGCTGCCACGCTTGTTAAAGCTGTTCAGTCGCTATGGCGGCAATCTCAGCGTAGAGACCTTGCCAGCGCTGAGTGCGGACAGTCTCGCCAAGGTGCGACAGGGGCAGGTGGATTTTTATTTTGATTACAAACCGCCGAAATATGAGCAGCTGGAACATGCACTGCTCGGCAATGAGGAGGCGGTGGTGATCGCGCGAAAAGACCATCCAATGTATAAACGCAAGCTTAGCCAGCAGGACTATCTTGATGCCCACCATATCGTGCTCATGCGCAATCATCGCCAGACATTGATGGAGCGGATTTGGGATGAGCAACCGGTGCGCCGTAAAATTATGGCGGAGGTGATGCAATATGCCGCTATGCCGGAACTGGTGACCCAAAGCGATTGCCTAGCCACGGTGCCTAGAGGCATGGCCGAGTACTACGCCAGGCTTCATCCCATCTCCATTCACCCGCTGCCCTTCGAATTTGACAGCGTACCGGTCTATATAATATGGCACCGGGCGTTTGAGCGGGACAAGGGCCACGCCTGGCTGAAAAAAATTCTGCTGGGCTATGCGGCACGATAGGCGTTCATCTGTAGGCAAGCGTCGTAAGGGTCAGTTCTCGGTGCCGATTTACACAGAGGGTAGGGCTTGGCCGCGTCATTGACCTTGAATATTGTAATCAAGGGGGCTGCCTTTAACGGGGTCATACTTTTACCGTTGGATAGATTGTGTCGCCATGATCGAGCTGCGAGATTCAAAATCCGTCTTGCGACTTGCAGTCCATTGTTAATGCTCTTCTTCTTAATCTTGTTTTTTACCGAGCCTAAAATACGGGAAGCATGCTCAAGTGCTTTGGTCTCCTCATCAGACAAAAATGGTCTGAAATTAATTGTCTTGCAAACAAGTCACCATCTCCTTGTGTCTTTCATCTCCAAGAAGTGGCATTGGCCCACCACCATGAGATAGAAATAGTAGATTTTGATTATGTTTCATTGAGATCCTCTATTAAATTGAAGCTAACGAGGCTGTAGAAAAACGTAATCCAAATTCATGGCTCTCCCGCTCCTGTTTTGCTTAATTTATTGGCCCGCATTTATGTCGGCCAGCGGCCCACAGAACAGTGTCGATGTGGCGAAGGTGATCAGGCAGGTGTCAATATACTGCTCGTGTCGACATTGTTGCCTGATCATCGTCCCGGGGTCGAGGTTTCTTATGACCAGGGTTGTTTGACTTGCATATCTTATTCAGGCAACAGGCCTTCTTCCGCCAATGCCTTTTGCACCGCCGGGCGCGCCGCCACGCGGCCAAGATAGGCCTGCAGTGCTGGCCATCGCGTCAGCTCAAAGTCGATATGTGGGGCCCAGCTGAGCACGGTAAACAGGTAACCATCGGCGACGGTGAAAGTTTCACCCATAATAAACGGGCTGTTTTCCAGCTGAGGTGCAACGATATCCAGACGTTGGCTGACAATGTCCTTGAACAACTCACGGGCTGCATCCGGCAGTGCCGGGTTAAACAATGCACCAAGGCCTTTGTGCAACTCAGTGGAAATAAAGCTCAGCCATTGCTGCAGGCGATAGCGATCCATATTCCCGGCAGCAGGTGCCAGATTTTTATCCGGTACCAGGTCGGCAATGTATTGCACAATCGCTGGCCCTTCTAACAATATTTCACCATCGTCCAGTGCCAGGGCCGGCACATAGGCAAAGGGATTAACGCTATGATAGTCGCTGCCATCTTCCAGAGTTGCCTGCTGGATATCGACTAGCACCAGTTCATAGGGCAGTTCAGCTTCGCAAAGCGCAATGTGGGGTGAAAGTGAGCATGCA
>QNFP01000367.1 GCA_003645535.1 Gammaproteobacteria bacterium
TATGCTTCAGCTGCGACATTCGGTGCGTTTACAATATTGAAAAATCTTTCATCCCTATATGCCCCATCATATTGAAATGATAACTCCAAGCCACCCAAGGGCACTACATAACGAAACAGCCAATTATATTCGCTTTCAGGCGCATTGAGCGGATGTTGAGTACGACTAACGCCACCCACAGTAACATCTTTCACCTCAGTATCTAGAAGTGCCACACCGAGGTTAACATCCAAATTATCAATTGGATTTAACTGCAATTCGATTTCACCACCGTAAAACTCCGCATCTTTATTAAGCACAACCGAGGTCAACCCGGAGAACTCAAAGGTTTGGAAATCAGTGTAATCGTAGTGGAAGACACTGACATTCAACCTGCCTCTATCCCATTCATATTTAAAACCCGTCTCAAGGGAAATTAGCTCTTCGGGTTTATACTCTAGCTCACTCACAGCTAGCAAACCATCAATCGGTGCAGTATAACCACCACCTTTAATACCCTTATTAGCGCTTATATAAACAAGCCAGTCACTATTAGGTCGATAATCCAATTGAACTTTACCGGACCACTCACCGATGTTCTGGTCAAGATTTTGAACTTCGGGAATATCGGCTACCGCAGGCCCAAGATTAACACCGTCTACTATTCGGTCCCCGACGCTTCCCCATCCATCTAGAGCTGCAGCACCAGGAGCATCTTCAAACCAACGAGAATCTAACGAAAAATCTTTTTGATCGTCGGTCCAGCGTATACCTGTAATGAGAGTAAAGGTCTCCGTTAACTCCCATTCTGCCTGCGCAAATACCGACCAGCTCTTGGTCTCCAGACTCCAATCACTCATATTTCCAGCATTGGATGTAGCCTTGTCTGGATAGGTGACAGGGTCGATTAAATTTGCAAGGTCCTGCGAATCAAATATAGTAGTGTAGTCTCCATCAATATTGAGATAGTACACACCGGCTACCCAATTCATGAGATCCGAGTCACCGCTAATACGTAGTTCCTGCGACCATTGTTGCATATCTTGCGTCGTTGTATAGGAGGTCTGGTTGAATGGTGATCCATCAGTGTCTTCACGATAGTCAGTCTCCACATCTTGGAAGTCCGATACCCAAACAAGGTCAACATTTTCAAATTGATAGTTCAGCTTCCAGGTTGTCGACACAACATCCTTTTTAATGTACCCATCCACATCATACGCGCCGGCATGAACGTCACCATCGGTGTCTCTATAACCGTAAAAATCGCCACCATTAGTACCACCTCCCAGGGGATCTTGATCAGGAGGAACAAACTCAGGTACCCCGGTTCCTGGATCGTAAGAGGCTCTGTGCTGATAGACACCTGCTCTCACATCCTCACTAAAGCCCTGAACTTTTACCCACAAATCCGCTTTATCTGATAAATCAAATTGTAATTGTCCCCGAGCTGCCCATAAATCCTGGTCGCGGAGATCTGGTCCGATACGATTTTCTACATAACCGTCAGCATTTTCATTGTAGAATGAAAAACGGCCTTGAATTCGGTCTGAAAGCGCGCCACTTATCGCGCCCTCAAGTCTAGTCTGCGAATACTCTCCTAAGGTCGCAGTGACGTATCCACTCGTCTCATCTGTAGGCTTGGCACTGATAAAGTGAATCAAACCACCTGTAGCATTACGGCCGAAAAGCGTTCCTTGAGGACCGCGTAGTACTTCAACGCGCTCGAAATCAAATAGCGGCAAACCTGCAGCGGATGACGAAGATATATAAGCTTCATCCTGATAGACTGCGTTGGGTGATTCGTGGTGTTCTGCAAAATCCCCCTGTCCGGAACCACGAATATTAAAGTGCGATCCAGCGCCTCCTGCTAGTTTACTAGAGGTCAGCCCAGGTGTTTGAATGGCAATATCCTCACTGGTTTGCCAACCAAATGCTTTCATTTGTCTAGCTGAGTGCGCACTCACGGAAATACCAACGTCCTGTAAATTCTGCTCTCTTTTTTGCGCCACAACTACAACTTCCTCGAGAAGCAATGATGCAGAATGCACCTGAGATGCCAGTGGTAACAATGTACAGCAGGCAATAAGCGTCCTATTTAGCGGTTTTTTTGAAGATAACATACAATTTCCTCGTCTATTTTATTTTGGTTATTGTCATCCTATAGGAATCAATAACCTCTAATGACACCAGAAGAGAAGCATAATATGTGCCAAAATTATTATTTGGTATAAATTTCAACTAGATAGGTATGTATAGTCCGTATTAAATCAATTTAGTATTTATAAAGTGATGCAGTTTTGCCAAAAGTGGTAAAGGCGACTCGAATTATGCATCAACAAAATGTCGATGAGGGCAGGGTTTATTCCCATTATGTGCAACACTTAATGGGTCGAGCACCTGCACGGTTTTTTGGGTATGGCGTCATTTTTGACTGTCAAATCTTTGGTGGCCATACCGTTCTCAACGACACTTCTTTTTATAGCTCTTGTGCTTGATTCTTGCCTGCTCATTGACTGCTCTGGAATGTGACTGAACCACAACGCCCAGTCTCCTGGATGATGGTATTTTGGATGGGTCGATATCTGACTATTTCAATATTCGGCAAATATGCGCGGATTTGGAGTGGCGTTTACAGTATGTAGCGCAAGTGCTTTCCTGGCCGTCTATATTGAGTGATTCTGAGCGCCTGCTATTAAGCCCGAAGCAGCCCCTCGTATACTGGTAGGTTTCTCATGAGAAGAGGCAGCCGATGCGGTCAAAAGCGGACGCTGACGTTCGCTGTCATATCACCGGCCGAGAATAGATCCAAATATCGTGAGAGAATATTATTTATGGTGAGAAGCAACACTAGCGTTTGGTCTTTCGAACGATGGTCGCTATGTCCACACCTAATGCAGATGCTGCTTTACGCTTACTACCCAAACGAAGGATCGCATCCTCTATCACAAGCGTCTCAAAACCCCGAACAGATTCTTTCAAAGGTTTAGCTTTGTAATCGATATCTAAAAATTCGGATCCTCCTAAAAGATTGCTATCGGGATACTTTTTGAAAGGCAGATGTTCTGGTCGTGCAACATCATCACACTCCACCGCCAATTGCTCCAGAATATTCTGGAGCTCCCGGATATTCCCTGGATAATCGTATTCTAGCAATCGTTTGCTGCAGGCTGGACTGAGAGAGAACGGTTTTCCTCGCCTTTTAATCAGCCTTTCCATAAAAGTCTCAATCAGACCAGGTATCAGTTCACGCCTCTCGCGTAGAGCAGGAATTGTCAGTCCTATTACATTTATCCTGTAAAAGAGGTCAGACCGAAATTTTCCTTCCAGAATCATCTGCTCAAGGTCTCTATTGGTAGCAGTCATCACATTGACTTTAATCCGCTTAATTTTTGTTGACCCCAGTCGCTGTACCTTTCCGTCTTCGATAAACTGTAACAGCTTTGGCTGCGACGCTATCGGAACCTCCCCAATTTCGTCAAGAAATAGTGTGCCGCCGTCGGCGGCTTCGATTAGGCCTTTTTTCCCAGAGTTACTTGCCCCTGTAAACGCGCCCCGCTCGTACCCAAACATTTCTGATTCAAAAAGTGTTTCGGGAATGCTTGAACAATTCACATGGA
>QNFP01000368.1 GCA_003645535.1 Gammaproteobacteria bacterium
GTGTATTATAAAAATAAAAATTTCGCCAATGTCCGAGCCGTATAACAAGAGTGCGGTATTTACAAAACTTGTTCGCAAGCTCAAATCGCAGGTTGTAGAATGCGAAAAATTGAACTAATCTTCATTTTGCTTAGTCTATACACACCGACATTCGCAAGATAGATCGATCCACCATAAGAGAAAATCGGATTAATGCTGTTAGCAAGATACCGACATTTTATCGTGATACTACTGATGATGACCTTTATTGGTCAGATGGTAGCGTCTGCGGGTGTTTCTTGTCAAAGCCAGGGTGCGTCGTCTCAGTTTGATGGGGGAATGGCCGGTATGAACATGTCAAAATCTTCCGCAATGTCACACTTTCAGCACCCAGGTTCGGATGTAGACTCTGCAGTTACAGATAGAGCCGCCCCTTTGGATTGTGTCAATGACTGTTGCCCCGGAGGGAATTGTAGTCTTGGCGGGTGTGTCGTTGCTATATTGCCCGAGTCCCAAGCTGAATTTATTCTCCATTTTACACCGCTGATAAATCACTTCATTCGAGTGTCTGAAAATCAGTTAGCCTCCTCTCTTTATCGCCCCCCTATTTCCCGCTAATACACCTTAGATACGCCTGAAGTTTGGCGCATCTTGCTGATTGTTCATTAGCGGGAGTTGTGAAACTCCCAACGTAAACGCCTGCTTAGGTCTCGTGTTGTAGCGGAGTTGTCATGAATTGGATTTTTGGACGTGGGGTGCGATTAGCCTCCACCACATTGTTATTATCGGACGTTGTCGCTCGTACAAGTAGTATTAATTTAACCACTGTGGCGAATCCAACAGGACATTTTTGCAAGAATTTGTTTTTCTTTATTGCGTCTTCTTTGTTGTTAGCAACCAATTCTATAAAGGCTTCTGAGCAAATAAATAGTCCGCAATTGACGGTAAGTGCAGCAGTTAATGGCGCCATCCTGGATAACCCTAATCTGGCCGCAATGCAAGCGCGTTATCAAGCGTTGGCAGAAATACCTTCACAGGCCGGCACGCTGCCTGATCCGATGATTAATTTTAATGGGATGAACTTTCCAACGGATAACTTCGACAGGGATCAGGAGGCGATGACGCAACTGCAAATTGGTTTTAGTCAGATGTTTCCTTTTCCAGGGAAGCTTAGTTTAAAAGCGGAAGCCGCTGAGTTTGATGCATTGGCTGCTGGGCATACGGTAGAGGAAGCGCGTTTACAGCTTGTTAGAAACGTAAAAACAAAATGGTGGCAACTGTATTTCATGGATCGAGCACTCGAAATAGTGGATATAAACCAAACGCTATTACGCCAGTTCATCACTGTGGCCAAAACCAAATACGAAACAGGGCAAGGTTTACAACAAGATGTTTTGCTCGCGCAATTGGAGCTATCAAAACTTATTGATCAAAAAATTCAACTCCAGGCTGTACGGCGTAATCAAATAATTCAGCTGAATATTCTGATGGATAAATCTGCAAATAGTATTGTTTTGTTGCCAGATAAGGTGTCAAAAATAATGCCAAAACTTGTGGATGAAAATGTACTTTATCGATTAGCGGAATCTACCCGGCCACGCCTCAAACAGATGGAGACCCAGATTGATGCAGCACAATCCCGCCTTGATTTGGCCAAACGAGATTATTACCCCGATTTTCAGGTAGGTGTCACCTACGGCGATCGTACAGGTAACAATCCCTCACCCCGAGGTGGTGCGCGCTCGGACTTTCTCTCTGTCATGGTTGGCGTAAAAGTACCCTTATATGCAGGGCGTAAGCAATCGAAAGCTGTCTTGCAGAAACACAGTGAATTGCAAAAAAATCGTTATGCACTACTCGATGAAAAAGGCCTGGTGATGGGCGCTATTTCTACAGCGGTGACTGACTACCATCGAGCAAAACAACAATTCTCTCTCTACGGTAGCGGTATCGTACCTCAGGCACAGCAAACAGTAGCGTCTATGTTGGCGGGTTATCAGGTTAATGAAGTGGATTTCCTTAATCTGGTACGCAGCCAAATGACTTTATTTAATTACGAACTTCAATATTGGAAAGCGTTGAGTGATGCAAAGCAAGCATTGGCGCGATTAGAAGCCGCTGTCGGCGAGGAGTCTGTTTATGAATAACAAATCTATACTATTAGTCTCATCTCTGACGCTTGTTCTGGGTATAGGAGCAGGCTACTTAATGTTTGGAAATGACAAGGCCTCAAAAGTATCGGTTGAGGAAGCCCCCCAACCTCTTTTCTATCGCAACCCAATGAATCCAGATGTCACATCACCGGTACCGGCAAAAGATTCTATGGGGATGGATTACATACCCGTTTATGCAGACAAAAAGCAATCCTCCGAAGTAAATGAAATATTATTCTATCGGAACCCGATGAATCCATCGGTGACGTCGCCTGTGCCAGCTAAAGACTCTATGGGGATGGACTATGTGCCTGTTTACGCCGATAACGAGGCGAGCAAGGTCGCGGGTACGGTAAAAATTGATCCGGTAGTGGTGCAGAATATTGGTGTTCGAACTGCTATAGCCAAGCTAACGTCAATCAGTCGAACCATTCGCGCCGTGGGTCGGGTTGATTTTGATGAGGAAAGAATGTCGCGTTTACACCCAAAAGTAGAAGGCTGGATCGAAGAAATTCGCGTCGATAAAACAGGTCAGGCTGTTGCTAAGGACGACATTTTATTGAGCCTTTATTCACCGAAGTTGGTCTCCACCCAACAAGAATATTTGTTAGCGCTAAACAGCTTGGCGACGCTTACTAATAGTCCTTTCGATGAGATTCGACGAGGGGCTGAACAGCTGGTTAAAAGTTCTCGTGAGCGTTTGCAATTTCTAGACGTTCCCAAACATCAAATTAAAGAGCTGGAACGTACTCGAGTTGTTCAAAAAAACCTGCATATACACTCACCGGTTAATGGCACAGTTATTCGTATTGGCTCACGTCAGGGGCAATTTGTGACGCCAAAAACAGAGTTGTACCTGATAGTTGATCTGAATCAGGTGTGGGTCTACGCGGATGTCTATGAATATGAACTGCCATGGGTCAAGGTTGGCGATGAAGTTGAAATGACTCTGGCTTCTGCGCCCGGGAAAATATTCAAGGGCACACTGAGTTATGTTTACCCTTATGCCGAGTCGAAAACACGCACTACAAAAGTCCGGATGGTGTTTGATAATTCGGAATTACTTCTGCGCCCAGATATGTTTGCAGATGTGCGTATTAAAGCGGATGCCCAAAGCGATGCCATCGTCATACCGGCTGAAGCCGTTATTCGGTCGGGTGATCGCACACAAGTATTTATCGTGCGGGGTCCCGGAAAATTTGAACCCAGAATTGTCACGTTAGGGCTTGAGTCCGACGGGCTGGTTTCGGTTTTGGTCGGCGTTAAAGCCGGTGATGAAGTGGTGACTTCAGCTCAATTTCTGGTGGATTCTGAATCGAAGTTGCGGGAAGCCACCGCCAAAATGATGGAGGCTCTGAAAGGTGGAGGTGATGATTCGCGTGACATCAGCGGCAATAATGTAATGGATCAGGTAAACATGGAAGCGTCGGGGGCTTCCGATCGGCCAATCGAGAGCCCAATA
>QNFP01000369.1 GCA_003645535.1 Gammaproteobacteria bacterium
CCGAGCAGATCGTCTCGTACCGCGCCGCCAACAAGGTATATATCCATAGTCGTGAATGTTGCCACAGGCCGACCTGGTCGGAAAGGAGTCTCGATACGCAGTTGGTGTATAAAGTAGCAAATAACGAATTTCAGCCTGCGTTCTGCTGGTGGGACGATTTTTACAGCATGCTAAATGGCCGCGCTGCTTTGCGCTTGTGTTTCAGATTCCAGCTTTGGTGCTTTTTGTTTGCGCGGTGAGCGAGAGGAGCTAGTCGCTTTACCCCTTTTCAGTACAGGTTTGAGAAAGCAACCGGTATGTGAATGCTTTGCTTTGGCAAGATCTTCCGGTGTTCCTGTGGCCATAATCTGGCCGCCGCCGCTACCACCTTCGGGGCCGAGGTCGATAATCCAGTCGGCGGTTTTGATCACATCAAGATTGTGCTCGATAACTACGACTGTATTGCCGTGGTCGCGCAAGCGATGCAAGACCTTTAGCAGTTGCTTTATGTCCTGAAAGTGCAGACCAGTGGTGGGTTCATCGAGGATATAAAGTGTTTTACCGGTGTCTCTCTTCGATAACTCTCTGGATAGTTTGACGCGCTGTGCCTCACCACCGGACAGCGTAGTAGCAGATTGTCCCAGCTTGATATAGGACAGACCCACATCCATTAAGGTTTGCAGTTTGCTGGCAATTGAGGGGATAGGGTCGAAGAATTCGCGGGCGTTTTCTATGGTCATTTCCAGCACTTCGTGGATATTTTTGCCCTTATAGTGAATTTCCAGCGTTTCCCGGTTGTAACGTTTGCCATTGCAGGTGTCGCAAGTGACGTAAATATCTGGCAAAAAGTGCATCTCTACTTTTTTGACGCCATCACCCTGACAGGTCTCGCAGCGCCCACCCTTGACGTTAAAGCTGAAGCGCCCGGGTTTGTAGCCGCGCGAACGGGCCTCCTGGGTGCCTGCAAAGAGTTCCCGTGCCGGTGTAAAAATACCGGTGTAAGTCGCGGGGTTAGAACGCGGCGTGCGGCCGATGGGGCTCTGGTCAATATCGACACATTTATCGAGGTACTGCAGACCGTCGATGCTTTCGTGAGCGGCCGCTTTCAGTGTACTTGCTTTATTAAGTGCTGTTGCCGCCAGCGGGTAGAGTGTCTCATTGATTAATGTCGATTTGCCCGACCCTGACACACCGGTGATACAGGTCAGTAGACCAACAGGTATTTCCAGATCAATGCACTGCAAATTGTTTCCGCTAGCACCCCTGAGTTGCAGTATCTTGTCTGGGTTTGTAGAGACTCGTTGGTCGGGCAATTCAATGCTTTTCCGGCCGGTAAGATAGTCGCCGGTCAGCGAAAGGGGTGCGGAGATAATGTCATTCAAATCTCCCTGGGCAATGATTTCACCGCCATGAACACCGGCACCGGGGCCTATATCGACAATATGATCAGCGGCGCGAATTGCCTCTTCATCGTGCTCAACTACAATGACTGTATTGCCCAGATCACGCAGCCTGGTCAGGGTGTTAAGCAAGCGTTCGTTGTCCCGTTGATGTAGGCCGATGGATGGTTCGTCGAGGATATACATGACGCCCACCAGCCCGGCCCCGATCTGGCTAGCCAGCCGGATTCGTTGTGCTTCACCGCCGGAGAGCGTTTCTGCACTACGATCCAGTGTCAGATAATTGAGTCCCACATCGACCAGAAAGAGTAGCCGATCGCAAATTTCCTTGAGTATTTTGTTGGCGATTTCGCCTTTTTGGCCAGGTAGAGAAAGGTCAGCGTAATATTCGTTTAATTCGCCAACCGATTTACTGGTGATGTCAGCAAGTCCTAGTTCATCGATAAAGACATGGCGGGCGGCCTTGTTTAACCGTTGGCCATGACATTCCGGACAGTTCTGGGTATCGAGGTATTTGGCCAGATCTTCGCGCACTGTCTGGGATTCGGTATCCCGAAAGCGGCGTTCCATATTAGGAATAATGCCCTCGAATCGATGGGTGCGTTTGTAAACGGTACCGCGATCATTGACATAGTTGAAGGTGATTTCTTCACCATCGCTACCAAATAGAATTTTTTGCTGCTGTAGCGGCGTAAGTTCATTAAACGGCGTATCAATATCAAACTGGTAATGCTCTGCCAGTGAGGTCAGCATATTGAAGTAAAACAGATTGCGGCGATCCCAGCCGCGAATGGCGCCTTCAGAAAGCGTTGCTTCTGGATGCCGAACAATCCGCTCCACATCGAAAAACTGTTTGACGCCCAGGCCGTCGCAGCCGGGGCAGGCTCCAGAAGGGTTATTAAATGAAAACACTCGGGGCTCTAGCTCATTGATGCTGTAGTTGCAGACCGGGCAGGCGAAACGGGCGGAAAAGACCAGCTCCGGCTGGTCGTCCTCCATCAGGCTGATTAATACCAGCCCCTCGGACAGGCCGAGGGCTGTCTCGACGGACTCCGAGAGCCGCAAAGCGATATCGGCGCGCACTTTGATGCGATCGACTACAACTTCGATGGTGTGCTTTTTGTTTTTATCCAGTTTCGGCAACTCGTCGAGTTCGAAGACGCGGCCATCGACCCGGCAACGGATAAAGCCCTGCGCACGCAACTGATCGAACACATGTAAATGTTCGCCTTTGCGTTCCCGTATCAGTGGCGCCAGCAAGAGCAGCCGCGTGTCATCGCCCAGCGCAAGGATTTGATCGACCATCTGCGACACAGTTTGCGCCTGTAATGGCTCGTTGTGATCAGGACAGCGAGGTTCGCCGACCCGGGCGTAGAGCAGGCGAAGATAGTCGTAGATCTCGGTAATGGTGCCAACCGTTGAGCGCGGATTGTGAGAAGTAGACTTTTGCTCAATGGAAATAGCTGGCGATAAGCCTTCGATATGATCGACATCGGGCTTTTCCATCATCGATAAAAATTGCCGGGCATAGGTCGACAACGATTCCACATAGCGGCGTTGACCCTCGGCGTACAAAGTATCAAAGGCCAGTGAGGATTTGCCCGATCCAGATAATCCGGTAATAACGATCAGCTTGTCTCGCGGCAGATCCAGATCGATATTTTTTAGATTGTGGGTGCGGGCACCGCGAATTTGGATGGATTTCATAGGTTAGACAATCTCAGCAGGGGTAAAGAAATCATACCGCCTTTTCGCCGCAGTGTTATATGCCGGGCTACCGAGCATGGGTTCCCAGCGATGAGTTAGCGACCAGGTACAGATTTCTACAACATAATTTTGCCATTGTACGTTGAATTTGTCCGTTAAAATCGTGTCTTTAATTCCACCAGTCCATGGTGGGCAGTGGTATGGCTTAATGTCAGTAGCTGCGTGCTGTCGATACTAAAAACAGATGATATTGGGCGCCCGGCTCCGCTATAATGCGCGCTTCGATTAGATCATGCAGCTTTGTTGATAGCGGCGTCTTTCCCCGGCAGTGTGGGTGGGATATTCCATATGCGGATATTTGCATGTGGGCACTAGTCCCTTGATATTTGTAGAAAAGCCCACATATACGCGCTGGCGAATTAGTTTTTAAGTTTGGTATATGTCGGTGGCGTGGCGGTGGGCTGGGTAACAGCCTTGAGCCTGCACAGGGTAACAGCCTTGAG
>QNFP01000370.1 GCA_003645535.1 Gammaproteobacteria bacterium
AATGTGTACTATCGGCCAATAGCAGCCGTCCGCTAGCTCGGGGTAAAACCAGAACCTACCTTAGTAATTAAACCGCACTCCCAATCCAACACCCCAGTCAAAAGGTCTGTCTGTTCCGACACCGAACAAAGCGTCCCCGTAGAGACCAAAGGATGGGGATAACATCTTCCCCAGTTGCGCCTCAATAGTCGCAGGGATTTCATTGTCATGCTCCCAGTCAACGGGAACTATGGCATCTAATTTGGCCCAATACTTATTTGGCAGCGACTGAATGACAATCATTCGAAACGCGGTGGTATTGACATCCGGGCCGTCGATATCCACAAAGTGTTGCATTAACGGAACCACCACTGTATTCCCTCGTGCCAGTGCCATACCTACTAACGGGGCAATCTGGTCCGATCCCGACCCAATACCGTCATCTTCATTTCCGCCATCAATAATCAACTCACCGCCAACAGCCAGTTTGTATTTCCACTCACCCAACATCCCAACCATTTTTTCAGGGAAGTAAATAGGTTTTACATGCACCGACTCCAGGCCGCCCTCTCGGGAACCAGTCACATCAGTATCCCAATAGTGAACTTCATACTTGAGCTTTAGTTTAGGCGTCAGCATGACTGCCCCGTCGGCCGCCCAAAAATCATAGCGGTCAGCAGATCCCTGGAGATCAAAGTACTGCAGGCGCATATCCGTATTATTAACGGCAGCCAGAGGGTTCGAGGCGTTTTCAGCATACGCAGGGTTAATTGAGGTGAATAGTACTAAAGCTAATATATTTACGGTTAAGATTTTGTTCATTTTCTTCCCTGGAGATCGACCGCCGATGGAGGTGGTTTAATTACACAAGATCAAGTTTCAAATCAGGCTGTTTTACTGTGGAAGCTTTATGTTGTCGGGGTCTGCCGGTCAGACTGGTAATCAGCCAACCAGCAAAAGTCTTTCTTCGCATCAATGCTGACCGCTGTCAGGTAGCCAGCCACGAAATACTCCCAACCGCCCCGTCCTGCTCTACACTCTCAATTATGATGGTTACTTCTGGATCTTGGTTTCTGTCAACCAATCAGGTCTTTTTGAGTCGCTGCGTTTACCTGGATTCATGTCTACCCCTTCTAATTCAGGAGCGTCTGGAACTTCGGCAAGGAAGCTTGTCTTGGCCTGTCGGATGACGATTTGCTCGAGCGTAACGTTAATGACTGACAGGTCATGCGCAAGCATCACTGGGCCGTCATAGGTTGTTAACACGCCCTTAAAAAAACTGTCTACCAGAGCATCCCCTAATGTGTAGTGCGAACCTATCCCTATGCCAGGCCTGGCAAGATTAAAAACAAGCCCAAGCTCTTCTGGTGAGGTGTGCTGAGCCAGAGCGTTTTTCGCGTGCTGAAGAGGCATCTTGGTCTGTGCGGCGTACTCATCAGGAAGTGGAAAAACCTCGTGGATAAATACATCCGCTGCCCTGCACTGCTCAGCCTCGAAAGTACTTGGCTCACTGTCAGCGGTATATGCAAAAGAGAGACCGTTCCACTCCAGACGATAGCCCATTGATCCATCTATGGTGTGGACCACTGGGAAAGCGTAGATCTTTACGCCGTTTTTGTCATAAACCAGTTGACGCGGGTTCTCGGGGCTGAACTTGCTGATATCAACTTCATGGGTAACGATCGTGGTGCCACCAGTTGGCAACAGGTTTCGTTTGCTCTGGACATGCCATTCAGCAGCCTTTCTTATATTCCTGGTAAATTCTGCAGTGCCGAGTTCAGGTGTTGTGCCTGATGGCCCCCACACTTGAAGCGGTGTATTGCGAGCCCAGCCCATTGCATCAAAGAGACCGAAAATACCTCCAGTATGATCCAGGTGAAGATGGGCGATAAATAGTTTATCGAGCAGAGCAGGATGTACACCCATGCTGTAAAGATTGGCAGGCGTTCCAGGGCCTATGTCAAAGATAAAATTGTCACCATTACCTAACTCGACTAGATAGCCGGATGTGGCCTGCGCTCTGCGAACAGGAGTAGGACTTCCTGAGCCTAATACAGTGACTCGCATCTCGTTATCTGCAAGGGGTTCTTTGCCAGGGATATAGTGCTCAGGATATTTCTTTAGTGAAACGCCTTTTTTCTTGACGATTACCGGTGTCTTTGTAATGGGCTTTCCACTGAGAGGAGTTGGGTAGCCATCTTTTGTGGTAGATGCTTCTCTGGGAAAGCGAAAATCTTTATATTGACCCGCATTTGCCATGATGGGCACGGCCAGGGCGAACGCTAGGGCGAACGCCAAATAATGTAGCATCGATTTATGGTGCCTAATGTTTATTACCTCCAGTTTGATTTACTTCACCCGATGACTGCGTTTTTTGCGTAATGCGGTTGTGACCATATAATTAAACAGTACCGACAGTGCCCGTATTCAAATTTATATAGCAACCGGCCCATAAGAGATCCCCACAGAAAAGAAGTCAGACATCCTTTCTGCAGGGCTAGGTAAAAATGAGTGCTCTATTTCTGTGGCAACCCCAGCAAAAAGATCTCAACCAGCTCCTTGCTTTCGGGCCTGAGGTTCTCAATCCCTTCATAGGGCTTAGCATAAGTAGCCGGCCTGTTCGGGTATTTTTTCTTCAATGCCATATGACGCTTGATCATGCCGGCAAACTGACCACCGGCCCACGGACCGATTTTAATTGAGTCGATGGGGCGTGACTCTCTTGGATCGCGGTAAAGATCATAAAAGAAAGCCGAAGTAATAGGATTTGCTCCGGGAGGGGCCAGGTGCATCTTGTATTTGTTCTTTACTACTGACTTAAGCGCCGTTCCCTCATAGATATGCACGTAATCACGACGGCCATGTGTATCTCCCAGCAACAGTACGCCACTCTGATCAATGCCGTCGATCACCCGGTCCCTGGGTACGCCGTCCATCGCATTACCCAGACGGGCAAAGGTGGTAAACAGGTCGCTGACATGAATGATATCCTCGGCATAACTTCCTGCTTCGATAACGCCCTTCCATTTCACCCAGGCATTCACGCGTACACCGCCTTCCAAGTGCTCGGTTTTTCCGCCCCGATAAATTCGGTCGGATTGACCGCTGGCGCCGAAATATTGAGTGAAGGGGCCGTTGTCACCCATCACCACAATAACGGTGTTTTGGGCAATACCCAGCTTGTCCACTTCGTTGACAATATCTCCAACCCACTCGTCGATCTCAACGAGAATGTCGGCCATCGTGCCGCCATTGAGGGTGTTGTACTTACTGTTATGCTCCTGCACGAACGAGAGCGGGAATAGCGGCCAGTAATTGAGAAAGAAAGGCTTATCCTGCCCGGCGAGGGTGCGAAGCTGCTCCAGAGCATTTCTCTGGTAACGCTCATTCATCTCCCGGTACTTTTTCTGGGTCCAGGCTTCGCCGGCTTCCATGTCAACTTCGTAGACTTTTTCATTACGCAGCTCGACGCCGACGATCATGTGTGCGGGATTGGGCGCGAACTGCTTATCCAGGGTGTAGGTCTGTGCCGCGCGACCAGTATCCACGCCACGAATAATATCTGCGTCCTCCATATCCATGCCCATAATAGCGAGTTG
>QNFP01000371.1 GCA_003645535.1 Gammaproteobacteria bacterium
CCCGATAAGTTTCTTCGAATCTCATTAGTAGAGTCTCCTGTAGACACTCTGTCCGTCTCATAAGCGCCCGTCCTCGGGGTACTATGAGGACCGGACAGGTCATGTGCTACAAGACCGGACAGTTTATGTGTTACTAACAGTAAGCCTGTTGTAGAGTTGCCAATAAAGACGTTTACGGCATAATGAAAGTTGAGCTGACTAACCCTGACTGAACCATGAATCACCTACTTGCCTTAACTGTAATCACCAACGACCGGCCCGGCGTGGTCGAGTTGCTTGCTGCCACCATTACCCAAAATCACGGCAACTGGCTGGAAAGTAGCATGTCCCATCTGGCCGGGAAATTTGCTGGAATTTTGCTGGTCAGCGTCGCCGACCATGATCGCGACGCACTAATGGATGCCCTCGAAGCACTGGCTGCCTCAGGCTTGCGCATCACTATCGAGAATGCTGCGCTTTCGATGGAAGAGTCGAAAGATCATACCTGCTCCAAACATTCATCAAAAACACCATCTGGTCAGAAAGTCGGCATTTCAGTCACAAGCAATGATCGTCCCGGAATCGTCGGCGAAATCACCAAAATTCTCGCCAACCAGTCCGTCAATGTCGAGGAGCTAAGCACCTACTGTGATAATGCTGCGATGAGTGGAGAAGCGCTGTTCCATCTCAGAGCCAGCCTTGATTTACCCGTCAACCTCGGACCGGAGGACTTGCAACTGAGTCTTGAAGGTCTATCTGATGACCTGATCGTTGAGTTTGATCCACCGGGGAGTAATTAGGCCGGCTTTTAAATACTATAAGCCCGCCAGGCGCAGCGCATCAATATGGTGCTGAGAGTCAGCATCATTTTTGTATTGCAGCTGAGTGACAAACTCATCTACGGAAAATTCAGCGTCCAGCTTGCTTAGCTCTGTAGCTTCACGCTCAGCACCGGCAGAATCACCTAACTGAGCATGGCAGGCAGCGAGATAGGCATGATGTTTGACATCGAGAGACGATATTTTCTTAAAGGTATCCAGGGCATCCTGATAGTGACGGCCGGCAAACTGAGCGAAGCCAAGATGGGTCAGACGATCGTCCGGGCTGTAAGGATCAACCTGTAAGGCTTGCTTTTGCATGTCAATACCAGCCTCCGCATCGCCCACCAGCACAAGCAACTCACCATATTGAGAAATAACGCGGGGGTCATTGGGATTGAGCTCAAAAGCCCGTTGTGCGTGAAATAGTGCACGATCATAATTTTGCTGAATAGTATAAACACCCGAGAATACCCGATGGCATTCAAAATCTTCGTCATCAAGCGTCAGTGCCTTTCCGAGATCCTGTAATATTTCTTCGGTCGCCGCCTCGTCATCCCGGTAACCTCGAAACAGGGCCTGACCTATGACACAAGCCCGCCAGGCGTAGGCCTGGGCGGAACTCGGATCGGCCTCAACCGCCTGACTCAAGAGATTGTAAGCCATGGTGTTGTCGGAACGCGTCCTCAGGTGATGATGGTATTTACCCCGCAGCAAATAATCATAGGCCTTGAGATTATTGGTGGGTTTGTTGTGAGTCCGTTTCAGGTCTGCAGCCTCGATACGACTGGGCAAAATGCTGATAACTTTGGCGGTGATTTCATCCTGGACTAAAAACACATCGTCAAGATCACGATCAAAACGCTCAGCCCACAGCTGTTCATCACTTTCGGTATCGACGAGCTGAGCATTTATTCGAGCTCGTTCACCCACCTTCCGCACACTGCCCTGGACGATATAGCGCGCACCCAGGGCCTTACCGAGATTGCCACCCTGCCCTTCAAGCTCTTTGTAGGCAAATGAAGTATTCCGCGCGATTACAAACAAGGAATGTAATTTAGACAGCGCGACAATGATATCTTCAGCAATTCCTTCCGAGAAATAGGCCTGTTCAGTATCGCCACTCAGGTTCTCAAAAGGTAGCACCGCCACTGAAGGTTTGTCACTTAAAACCCTCGGGCCATTGGTATGATGTTGCCCGCTTAATTGATCGGCATCTGGGGCCATATCTTTATCTATCTGCAAATTTTGAGCTCTGCGCCCCAACGCGCGGCGCAAACCACTGCCAAAAGGCGATAAGGTCACACCAATAATCACCAGCAACGCGGCCAAAGCGCTGAATCCAGACTCATGATTGCTGAGCCAGGTGAAAATTTGATTTAATGTTTCCAAGTAAGTCTCTGTTTAGTTTTCGCTGGCTCAGATGCGGCCAGCCATTCCAGGTGCACGCCCCCTGCACATCATTTTTTAAACCTAATTTTTATATGTGTCAGGATTTTAGCTTAGTGGCCTATGGTTTGTAAGCCAGTCACAAACCACGGCAAACCTGATCACCGGCCTAATCTGTTGGCTCTAATTGCTTCTGTCGGTAGCGATTATTTTATTATTCGTTGTCGATAAGCCAGTTGTCGATAAGCCAACAGAGTTTGATTCACTGGTTCTATTATTCTTATCTGGAAAATCATTCGACACCGAAGCGGGGAAACTTTCTGAAAAAATTCGAAACAGTTCCATCATCCTGACTTGCGTCTTATCAGTAACAATGGCCATACCCGGTTTAACACCCACCTCCGACACCTCAAAGGCGCGCATGGTGTTACATATCTGGCCGTCGAGGCGGACACCGATACCCTGTAGGCTCACGGCATTACCCAGTTTGCCAAACATCTCCAGAGTTAATTCACAGGCAGTGATAACAAACAGCACATTATGTTCGGGCCAATTTTGCCGCGCTTCGATCATTTTTTCGCCGATGTAGTGAACGGTGGTAATAAACAGCGGCACCACTCTGGTCTCCGGCAAACTGTGTACACACTTGCCAATAAAACATTGCCCACAGACAGGATTGTCGGCGTCGTGAATACAGGCATCGGTGAACCGTCCCGATGGACATTCAAAAGGTTTATGACAATAGGAAAATCCAGCGACCAGGACAGTATCTGGCGCAACTAATTTCGATTTAAATTCATCGACATTACGCAACTGATAAAGAAAAAAATCACCGTCCCGTCGATAGCTGTGACCGCGCAGCAAGGTTTTCGCCAGGCCCCAGCCGTGCTTGAAAGGGTGCCGCCAGAAATAACTACCTAGCTTCCCGCTATAGTCGTGGTGATGAATATAGGATAGCGTCTTCCAGCTGAGGTTTTTGCGGGTATGACGACGGATACCTGGCAAATTGGGATTTTTCTTGAAAGTCCGTAGAGGATTTTTGACGGCTAGTTGAGAGGCGCGAACATCCCAGGCTTGTTCAGCCTTGTGCCAATCACCCTGTCCCTTCCCATAAGACTGTCCCTTTCCATGAGACTGAGACTGTCCCTGTTGCTGCCAAAACTTTACTGGTTCATTCATACCCCTGACCGCCACTGAATTACCAGTGATGAGGTAGCGAGATACACTTTGGTCTGTTTGACGACCGCTCGCTACTATAGTTTATTCCCGCTATTTATTATGAGACCTTTGCACGAAAGCCCTTTGACTTCCAGGCCGCGTCGCTTAAAGCGCCTACTATTGGTAAAAATGTACCCAAAGCACTCGCTCCGCTCACGGGGCAGGCTCTGCTC
>QNFP01000372.1 GCA_003645535.1 Gammaproteobacteria bacterium
ACCGGAGATGATGGTGCCTTACACTGGAAGACAGTGTGTGTGTGTGGTAAAACCAAAACAGTAATCGGTAGAAATCTTAGAAGAGGGGCTTCTAGGTCGTGTGGATGCCGACAGGGCAATTGGATACATGGTGGGACCAAGAATACCATGTATAATACTTGGAAGTCCATGAAAAAAAGATGCTTCTCCAGATTACATCCTTCTTATATTAACTATGGTGCAAGGGGAATTACTGTCTGTGATAGATGGCTGTATTTTCCTGATTTCTACGAAGACATGGGTGATTGCCCTGCAGGATTATCTCTTGATCGTATAGACAATGATGGCAATTACGAACCAGATAATTGTAAGTGGAGTACGCCGAAGGAGCAAGCAAATAACAGAAGACCTTATAAAAAGGAGAAGGCTTGATGTATGGATTTAGCCCCGAAAGATGGAAATATATTTGTAAGAACTTAGACCTTGATAACGTGTACATCGAAGTGTATGCTCCACACAGGAGCAATGCAGACAGAATATCACTGAGGAAGAAATGTTTTGAAAAGTTAGGACATGAGGTAATACCTTATGAAGATACTGGAGTTTCTGTTGGAATTTTTATATTAAGGAAAGACAGATGAGTAGAGACTTGCCTTGCCAACAGGCAAAACTAAAAAAAGCTAGACTTGATAATCCTATTGAATGCTTTGGATGTGGAGAGCCAAGTGAGAGGTACATTTACCATGTGAATAAATTTAGAAATTTCTGTTTAAAGTGCGAACCTTATACTAGAGGAGAAACCGATGCCGAACCAGAATAACACTTACATTTCTAAGCACGCTCAAGAGAAGTACCGAGAGTTTACCGACTTCCACGGACCCATGAACGATACGTTAACCGCATTAATATACATGATGGATAAGGCTAAACCGTTTGAGCCAGATCCTGAGTATAAAGTCAAGTCACTTATCCGGCACCAGTTCCGGCCTACCGAATACTTCCTCCACCAAGGCTACGTGTTAGTCGTTGTGAACGGAAACCTCGCCACTCTATTCAAACACGATGAAAAACGCAAGCAGATGTGGAGGTCTTATTGATGGATTTTCCAAAAAAGTTTATCCGAACTTATCAAGAGGGAGAGGAGCCTGTGAAAATTATCAAGGGCTCTGGAAATCCTCCGTGTATCAAAATCGTAGAGTACGCTGTGGTCAAGAGAACAGGAACCACTGTGGTATATAAAAAATAATATAGTCTGGAGGGTGTAGTGGATAAGGCCGAATGGCATTCAACGTACCGTGAACTACTCGTCTCGATGGCAGGTATGAGCAAACAACAAGCATTCGATTATAATAACCAGAATAAGCATTTCGTTGACTATGGGTACTCTCCTGCATGGTATGTCCGAGAGGAAATGTCAAACCTAGACAACTATTCTATTTTCAAAGTGACACACACATTTAATGGGAAGGTGGTGAGAGGTGTATGATAATGTAAAGTTTTCAGATCTGTTTGATAATGAAAGACAGGCAGTGGTTTGTTACCTTAGCCTTGAGCGTAGATATATAAAGCTGTGCAAAGATATTCGCGATGAACATATATCCGATCAAAATGCAATAGCTCTTGATGAAAAAAATCGATCAAAAAACTTACAAGACTATATAAACGAAAGGAAGGCCAAGGTCAAGAAATAGAGCCAAGCCGAGAGATCCTAGATTTTGTACTGAGTGTGGTAAGCAGTTAAGAGAGTACTACAATAAGAATGAAACCGTGTGTGGTCAGCCCAGAGTAACCAAGACGCAATCCCAATGTCAGTTGGATAGGTCTGCTAGGCTGAAGACGAATAACCAAGCGAAGAACACAGAAGGCAAGACGTGTAAGGTTTGCAATACAGTCATGATCTACAAAGCAAATTCTAATCAGGAAATATGTAATAGGCCAAAGGAAGTCCGGTACCTGTTCGTGGATCATAAAACCCCTTGTCAAGTAAAAAACCAGAAACAGGTTGAGGCTGAGTGGAAGTTGGATCGAAAGAATAATCCAAAGAAACGTACCGAGGAAGAGCAGATCGAGGATGCTATAGATCAAATATGGTATCCGGTACTGAAAGAGCCTACCTTTGATGGCAAAATGCGTAAGTGCCTTGGTATGTTGAGCCATGAAGATGCACTTGGTGAGCACTTCTTTAAGTCAGCAGGACCCGAGAACAGGCAATGCCCTAGATGCCTGGATGCGAAGAGCACTAACAAGGAATTCGACAACATACGGGGAGAAGGTTCTTACAGGCATATACCAAACAAATCGGTTTACTCAGAATAGGAGAGACATGGAATACTTGAACGTAATTAACATTGACAAGCATAACCCGAACTATAAAGATCGTCAGAATATATGGCTAAGATTTCATTTTAGTGCCATGAATGACCATGGATTTGATAGGTTATGTGAGATAGATAAGTGGAGATTTATCAATTTTATACGCCTACAAATCCAGACAAAGAAACCTGTTTTATTGGATTTAAAGTATCTAGGCAGGCAGGGTTTTGACTTCACAACAAGGCGTTTAACGTCAACAATTAACCAATTAAAAGAGTCGGAACTGGTCACGATCAGGATGGGATCAGGATGGGATCAGGATGGGAACAGCGAGGGAACAGGTAGGGAACAGCGAGGGAACAGCGAGGGAACAGAACAGGAACAGAAACCGAAGATCGTTACCACTAAAGGACTTAAGAAAAAATCCGTGACACAGAGTAGAGTAGAGAAGAGTAGAGTAGATATACATGTACGTGTTTTTACAGAATGGAACAGAATGGCCATAAAACAACATCGAAATATTGACAAGTATACCTCGTCAATTAACGGTGCTCTTGAATACTATTCTGAACAAGAGATAATTCAGGCCATGAATAATTATAAGCTCGTCTTGGTAAGTGATAAACATTACTACTCACACTTTTTTACTCTTGATAAGTTCTTGGCTCAGAAAAACGGATTAGAAAATTTCGTCAGTGGCAACAAACCGTTTGAAGCGTATAAAAATAAATCAAATAATTTTGTCCAAGATAACCGTCAGAACGGTGTCGCAATTTAGAGGGGAATTTTATGCAGGAGTTAAGATTATGTCCAAAATGCAGCCATTTAAGGTCGAGGAAGAATCAGAACACTAAGTGTCTCTCAGTTAACCTTGCTACAGGGGCATACAAGTGCCACCACCCTCATTGCGGGGACTCAGGGTACCTTGACGGTAAAGGGCAGATGCCGACAGCTCCTAAGCCAAGGCCGAGGGTTAGATTGCCAGAGTCTGATATGCCAGAATGGGCAGAGTTGATATTCAAGGCAAGAGGTATTGGCAAGGAAGTGTTGAAGAGAAACAATATCAAGGCGAATCATAAAGAGATCATATTCCCGTATTACCGTGGCGGTACTCTTGTTAACGCAAAGTATAGATCCAGGGATAAGAAATTCCGGCAAGAATCCGGAGCGGATAAAATATTCTATGGTTTGGATGATCTCAAGGGTCAAGTGGAATGTATTATCGTAGAAGGGGAGTTTGACAAGCTGGCACTTGAGGAGGCATCTCTCCTGAATGTCATATC
>QNFP01000373.1 GCA_003645535.1 Gammaproteobacteria bacterium
GATCTGGATCTGGAACAACCATGTCCTGTTATCCCGGAGAATAAGACTAATGAACCTGCTTAAACCTGCCATATTCGCAGCCGTCATGGCTGTAATGTTTTTGATGACGACAATGGCTTATCCGCATTCTGAGTCATCGAAATTTTCTGAAAACAATAACAACGTGATTCTTGCCCAGACCAAAGGGGGGGACGTCGCAAAAGCCGGCGATGTCAAAATAGAGTTCTACGGTCATATGGCGTTCAAGATCACTTCACCCGAGGGTATTCGCATTCTGGTGGACCCATGGCGGAACGACCCGTCCGGTGCGTGGGGACTCTGGTTTCCGGGTGAGTTCCCGGCAATCCCGGTAGACATTGTGCTGTCTACACATGCACACTTTGATCACGACGCAGTATACCGTGCGCATGCAACGACGGTACTGGAACGCATGGCCGGCCAGTTTGTACTCGGAGATGTCCGGATTACCGGTCTGGCTGACAAGCATATGTGCAAGTCCAAAGGCTGGTACAAATGGACAGAAGCTGCCACCGAATTCAAACAGGATTTTTGCCCACCGGACAATCCTCTGCATATGGATAATTTCATTCAGATCATCGAGACCGGGGGGTTGCGCATCGCCCACTGGGGGGACAACCGCCCAATACCTGCTGAATTCGTTGATGAAGCATTGAAGAACGTCGATATCCTTATTATGAATATCGATGATTCCAGCCACATCCTCTCCTACGAAGATGTTGATGCAGCGCTGCTTCGCTACCAGCCCAGGGTCGTTATCCCGGGACACTACTACACCAAAGGCGCGAGCAGCGTACTGTCTACCCTGAGCACAGCCGAAAACTGGGTCAGGCAACAGCAGGATGTTGTCCGCCTGGAAAGCTCTGAACTGGTGCTTAACCCGGATACCGTGGCGCCGCTCAAAAGGCGGGTTTACTACTTTGGTATGCACCATGCGAAAGACTAAAAAACGGCATACCACAGATCTGAACAACCCACTTATAGCATGAACTATCGCCTGGTTATAAAACTGTTATCACTGCTGTGCCTGTGGCTGCTATCACCTGGCACCCACTGCTTTGCGAGCCCGCCAGGCAGTGAGTCTTCAATCGGGCAGAACACCACTATCGCACTCAGCGATACAGAACGGCAATGGCTGCAGGAGCATCCGGTATTACGTCTGGGGGTGGATCCCGCCTGGCCGCCCTTCGATTTCATTGACCGCCAGGGAATTCATCGTGGCATGGCAGCGGATTTTCTGCAGCTACTGGCACAGCGTCTTGGTATTTCCGTGGCTTTGGTACCGAATATAAGCTGGAAGCAGGCGCTGGAACAAGCTCGTAATCGTAGCCTTGACCTGGTCTCTCTCAATCACTCGACACCCGAACGCCTAAAATTTTTGACCTACACCGACGTGGTGACGTCTGTTCCGTGGTCCATTGTCACGCAAAGAGATTTTAAAGAAATTGATGGACTCAATAATCTGGTGGGACAGGAGGTTGCACTGGTCAAAGGTTATGCAATTGAGGAATTAATCAGGACCAACTATCCCGGCATAAAAATCAGGCAGGTAGCATCATCGCTGGAGGGTCTGACTGCGGTGGCCTCCGGTCAGGTCAAGGCGGCGGTGGAAAGCCTTGCTGTGAGCAGCTACCTGATCACAGAAAATAATCTGGCCAACCTCAGGATTGCCGCTGATTCCGGCTTCGATGTTATGAAACTGGGGTTTGGTGTTCGCTCAGACTGGCCACAACTGCTTGAGTTGCTGAACAGAGCGTTCCGCAGCCTCTCAAGGGACGAAGTTCGTGCAATTTACACTCGCTGGATGCCTCTCGCTGCGCCTCCGGAGGATGACGCGGCCTCGATTGAGTATCGAATCTGGTGGTTCGTTGCCGCCGGGCTAATCGTCCTCGTACTGCTGATACCCATTCTTTTGCAGCGTCTCAGTGGTCATAAACAAACAGAGTGGTTCAACTCTGCCGTCGTTCGGCGGATCGGGGCAGTGACGGTGGCGCTGTTCCTCGGCGTAGTGATGGTATTAGCCTGGTACTCGCTGGAGCGGGTCAACAACCAACTGCGGGATAACATGGGCAACCAGTTGACCATCATCAACAAGGCGGTGCATCAGTCGCTGCTGACCTGGTTCAAAAGTCGACAGGGGCTGGTAATTGACCTTGCCCATGAATCGGAGGTGCTGGAGGCCACAGCTGCTCTACTGGCTGCACCCCGCAACCCACAGGCATTAAGCGTTGAACCTGCGATGCAGCGTCTGCGAACACTGTTGCAGCCGCGTCTCGATCGTATGAACGCCAGAGGCATATTCGTCATCGCCCCGAACCGCGTCAGTATCGCCTCGATGCGCGATACTAACCTGGGAACCCGGAATCTCATCGCACAGCAGCGCTCCAGCCTCATGGATCGCGCTTTTGCGGGTGAAACCGTTTTCATACCACCCATTGTTTCGGACGTTCCGCTGCGTGACCAACAGGGTCAAATGGTACAGCAGGCATCGACCATGTTTTTCGCGACGCCACTACAGGATGCGAATGGTGATGTGATTGCGGTGTTTAGCGTGCGTTTCGATCCGGCGTTCGAGCTGACCCGTATTACCGAAACGGGGCGTCCAGGTGAGAGTGGAGAGACCTACGCCATTGACGAAAATGGCCGTCTGCTGACCGTATCCCGATTCGAGAAGTCGTTGATTGATGTCGGCATTGTCACGGCAATCGGCACTGGCGATCCGAGCCTCCAGGGTTTTCGTATTGCCGACCCGGGTGTCAATCTATTTTCGGGCCATGTGCCCGGCTCCGAACGCCCGGAGTGGCCGCTAACCTTGATGGCCAGTAAAGTAACCCTCGGACATTCCGGCAGGGATGTGGCGGGCTATCACGACTACCGCGGCGTACCGGTTATCGGCGCCTGGCTATGGTCCAAAGACCTGGGCATAGGCCTCGCTACCGAGATCGACGTGGACGAGGCGCTGGCGCCCTATCTGGCCCTACGCACCCTGGTGATCGGCGTTTTGGGGGTGACGGTGTTGCTGGCACTCGCGCTGACCGGGCTTAGCGTCTGGCTGGGCGACCGCGCCAAAGTACGCCTGGAGAAACTGGTTGAAGAGCGCACGCGCGAACTAAAAAAACTCGCGCAATCGGTGGAACAGAGCCCACTGTGTGTCCTCATTACTGATGTTGACGGCAATATTGAACATGTCAACCCCGCCTTTATCCGGATCAACGGTTATCAACCCGATGAGGTTCTCGGCAAGAACCCGCGACTGCTAAAAAGCGGCGAGACATCTCCGGATCAATACGCCAGTCTTTGGCAGACCATACTCGCGGGACAAGTGTGGCGCGGCGAGCTTCGAAACCGCAAGAAGAATGGCGAACTCTACTGGGGCTCGGCCTCCATTGCACCGGTCACCGATGATGCCGGTACAGTAACGCACTTCGTCGCCATGACCGATGACATCACCGAGCGCAAGCGAATGGAGGATGCCCTTGCCGATGAGGGCGAACAACTGAACATGATTCTTGATAACAGCCCGGTCGGAATCGCTATCTCTGTCGACGGC
>QNFP01000374.1 GCA_003645535.1 Gammaproteobacteria bacterium
ATGAAAAAGAAATACCAGACCATCCATGACACGCTCAAACAGGAAATCATCGACGGCCTCTATGGCGAAGGTGAATTCCTGCCGACCGAAATTGAACTGGCCGACCGCTTCGAGACCTCTCGTCCCACGGTTGCCAAAGCGCTCGACATGCTGCGCCTGCAAAAGATTATCGATCGCCGCGCTGGCTACGGAACCATCGTGCTGGAATCCGAACTCACTTGCGGAAAGAAGATCGGATTGCTGATCCCCCGTCTGGGCCAAACCGAAATCTTCGAACCCATCTGCACCGCCATCGAGGAAGAGGGGCGCAAGCACCACTGGCAGGTTATGCGCCCCACCGGAACCGGCGACTCCCGCACCGCTGCCGAAATTGCCGACCGCCTCTGCCTGAAATTTATCCGCGAAAAAACCAGTGGCGTATTCTTCACGCCGGTGGAACATGTTTCCGGCGGCGAGGAACTCAACCAATCGATCATTGCCCGGCTAAAGGAAGCCGGCATCCAGGTGGTGCTGCTCGACCGCGACGTGGTCGACTGGCCGGACCAGACCGAAAGCGACCTCGTCGGCATCGACAACATCCAAGCCGGATACGTCATTGCCCAGCACGTGCTCGAACAGGGATGCCAACGGATTGTTTTCGCCACCCAGCCCAACCCCGCCATGACCGTCCAGCTCCGCATCATGGGTTGCCGCGAAGCGTTGCTGCAGTCGGGAAGGAGCTCCGACGCGCTCGTGGTGCAGGAAGTCCCCGAAGACGAAACCGCGCCCTGCGCCGACCTCATCACGCAGCATCGGCCCGACGCGCTCATCTGCGCCAACGATGCCACCGCCGCCGTGCTTATGCGCCAGCTTCTCGACGCCGGAATTTCCATTCCGGAACAGTTGAAAGTGGCGGGTTTCGACGACGTGAAATATGCCTCCCTGCTCAGTGTTCCGCTCACCACCTACCACCAGCCGTGCGAACACATTGGCCGCGCCGCCGCCGCCGCAATGCATCTGCGCTTCGAAGATCCCGCTGCCGCCCCCCACCGCACCACCCTGCAGGGAAGCCTCATCCGCCGCCGCTCCACCCAGCCGGTGCCGCAGTAGACGTAGACGGAGCATCTTGCTCCGTTGGCATGGGCGACAGGTGCAGGCATTTTCCAAAGGTGTGAATGGATCACCAGCGCGTGTTCTTCGTCCTGAACGAAGCAGGATGCTCCGTCTACATTTTTAGCGAGTGGCTCAATCTGCACTAATAGAGCAGCCGGAGGATTAGTGGATTAGTGGTTGGTTCCCTTCTGTTATTTTGGTTGCGCTTTAAAGATCCCGATACCGCAATAGTAGGAAATCCCGAAATTTCATTGCTACTGAAATCGAATGGTTGCCGTCACGGGACAGTGATCGGACGGATAGCGACCATCCTCGTTATAGGTTATAACCTCGGCCTCCAAGACCTTCATGGCTGCCTCGGTAAGGATGTAGTCGATTTTTATGAACGTTCGGTCTTTGTCGAATCCGTTTAATGTTCCAGCATCAACCTCGTTTCCGTGCCTTATCCGGAACGTATCAACCACGGGAAGCGGGGTTCGGCAAGACTGGCCGTCAAGGGATAGATCCCCTCCTTTGAGGAACCGGATAACGTTGTTGTCCTCCTTCGAATTCAAATCGCCGATGATCACGAAAGGGGCCCTGTGTTTTCTTTGATTGATCCGGTCGGTGATCAGCAGTGCGCTTTTTTCCCTTGAATATTGGGAACGGTGATCGAGATGACTGTTATAGAAATAAAAACTTTTGCCGGTCTCTATTTCAACAAAGCGGGCCCATGTGCAGAAACGGGGACTTCCATTTCCCCAACCTTTGGATCCGGGTTCATCCGGAGTGTCCGAAAACCAGAATGTACCCCATTCCCCCACTGTGAAGCGGCTTTTCCGGTAAAGCAGGGCATTGGAATGCCCCTTTTCCGTTCCATAGCCATAGGTCGCCAAAATTCCAAAATCATCGTTGAGTTTTTCCCGGAGATATCCCACTTGGGGGAATTCAGCTTCCTGAAGCCCTATGGCATCCGCACCGGAAGTCTTGATTATACCAGCAACCATCCTCCGGCGATATTCCCACCCATCCAGTCCATCGGAAGCCCGGTAATAACGAATGTTAAAAGTCATTACCTTTACTTCCAGCTGATCATTCCGGACAGGGGTTTGGCTTGCAACACCCGAGGCCCGGACAACGGATAACCGAGGTAAAAACAAGGTTGCAATCAAAGAAATGGTGCGAATTAAGTTTTTGTTTCCAATGGTCATTTATTTATTCTTGGCGTCATTCAGGCTGGAGGTTCACAATAGGAGGAAACTCCATCTCGATCCGTGTTTCCCCAGTCAGCGCATTAACCTTCAGGCGCAGGCATTTGGAGTCGGCCACGCCATCGATCCATGTGGCCTGGTCGAGCGTCGGACCGCCGCCGGTGATCTGGGCATAAGGAAACTCGGCATTGGCTTCGATTTTTCCTGCACAATGTATGTGGCCGGAAATGACAACTTGCGTACCCCATTTGACCAGCATCTCGTGCCACAGCACCTGGCTACGCGCACTGAACATATCGAATGTTCTCTGCAGCCCGTCATCGATCCAGCGCAAGGGGAGATGGCAAAAGACAACACGATACGGGGCATCGCGAAACTCTGGGCGACCGAGTACTTCACGCTCGAACCAAACCACTTGCTCGCGGCGTAACGCATCGAAGGCAACCCTTCCCTTAAAACTCGGATGCTCATCGGCTTTATCTTCCCCGGTATTCAATACTACAGCGGCCAGCGGACCACTGCGCATGGCGTAGTAGGGACGACCCTCCGGCATGGCTATGTAATCGGAGACCTGGAACCCGTATTCACCGCGCACATCGTGGTTACCCCAACTGAAAGCCAATGGGCGTTTAGCCGTGAAATCCGTGCCGCCGGGATTTAAGAGCGTGGGAACAATCAGCTCCTCACTCGTCCATTTGTTCTTGTTGGCATCGCCGTTCCAAAGGAGGAAATCCGCCGCCGGCGTAGCTGCATCGAGCGCCTTCAAGGTTTCGCCGTTATCGTGGGTATCGTTCCATACCACGAATCGGCTTGAACTGCTCCCCGGATCCAGCGTGCGGAATTCCCGCCATTCGCTCTCGACCCGCAACGCACTCCCTTCTGCGGCCTCGGTAACCACCCGATAACGATAGGAGGTGCCCGGTTTCAAGCCATCCAAACGAGCCCGCAGCACTTTTTCCCCCTGGGGCATGAAACCCCATCCATTCTGCGCAAGATACTTTGATCCCTCGGCGGTTTTCAATTCGACCCACCCAAGACTCAGGCGCGAAACAGACCAGGCAATCTCCACGCCGTCACCGCGCGGAGCCATTACCACCGGGGGACTGGTAACCAACCCGGTGGTCGCGCCCGATCCGCCCTGACCCTTCGCCTTGGAGGCCAAACCTCCCACCGCAACACCACCAAACGCTGTTGCAAGAAACCCTCTCCGTTTCGTTTCTACCATTTCCTTCTCTCCTGCTATTGTTTTACACCTGACTCCGGTCCGGATTGGACAGGCTTCC
>QNFP01000375.1 GCA_003645535.1 Gammaproteobacteria bacterium
AATAGCGACACTGCCAAGCGCGCTGCTGGTGTCGGTGGCGTGTTGGGTGCGGTTAAAGGCTCCGGGCGGGCTTCTCAGGAGAAGCAACGAGTGCTCAAAAATTGCATGCGGGGGCGTGGTTACCGCGTCCTTAATTGAGGTTACCCACAAGGCTAATCTAAAGAAGCTGATTGGTCCTGTGCGAAATCCGTTCTATGACAGGTTCGCTGCCGGCAACAGGCCCCAGTAAGATGGAGGAAAAGGGTGTCCTTTACTCACCCTCCGCTAGTAATAGTCTCCCTAAGCATTAGCCCATGAAAGATAATCTCATCTTCGTGGACGGCAAGTTTCTATTATCCACATGCTAGACTGTTCGATCATTTTCTCGGAGAAATTTTCATGTCCAGCAAGTTCGACACAGTAGAACAGCAAGTAAGTTATGGCATTGGTCGTCAGATGGGTGATCAATTGAAGCAGAGCCCCTTTAAGGATCTTCAACTCGACGCATTTATTGGTGGTATTACCGATGCCCTTGAAGGCAACCCTGCTCAGGTAGAAAACAGCGTGGTAAAAGCGGCCTTCGAAGAGGTTAATAAACGTATCGACGCGAGTAAGGCCGGTGATAAGGACAAATTTGCCGCAGACGGTGAAAAGTTCCTGGCTGAAAATGCCCAGCGAGAGGAGATCACCGTGACGGAATCCGGGCTTCAATACGAAGTGTTGACGGCAGGCTCTGGGGCTACACCCAGTGCCAGTTCAAAGGTGAGCACCCATTACGAAGGCAAGTTGATTGATGGCAAGGTGTTTGATAGCTCCTATCAGCGTGGTCAGCCTGCAGACTTCCCTGTTAATGGGGTGATTGCCGGTTGGACTGAAGCCTTACAAATGATGGAAGAAGGCTCCAAATGGCGTTTGTATGTGCCCTATCACCTGGCCTACGGTGAAAAGGGTGCGGGTGGTTTAATCGGCCCTTATGCAGCGCTGATTTTCGACGTTGAATTGATATCGGTATTGAGTTGATATTGAGTCGATATACGTGCAGAGCTAAAGCCAGCGAGCCCTGACCAGGGGATCAAATATTCATGGAATTCCAGAAAGGATAGTGACCGTGGCTGACGATGAGAAGGTACTGTTACACGAACGCCGTGGCCGTATTGGCCTGATTACCTTTAATCGGCCTAAGCAACGCAATGCCCTGTCGCCGCAGTTGCTCCGTGATCTATGCGACGTGCTAGCCGACTGGGCTATCAGTGGTGATGTCCGCGTGGTGATTTTTACCGGAGCGGGCGATAAAGCCTTTTCTGCTGGTTACGATATCAGTGCCATTGAGACGGTGGGACCCGGCCATAAAGAAACCAGGCCTAGCGGTGCTACCGGTACGCCTTTTGAACAGGCGCTGGATGCCGTCAAAAATTTCCCCTATCCCACCATTGCCATGATTAATGGTCACTGCTTCGGTGGTGCCCTGCATCTCGCATTGGTTTGTGATCTACGTGTGGCGGCGGATCATGTGTCTATCGGCATGCCGCCGGCCAAACTGGGTGTGGTGTATGGGCCGGAGGGCATACTGCAATTTGTTCAGGTGCTGGGTACCGCCAAAGCGCGAGAATTGTTATTCACGGGCCGACCCTTTAAAGGTGATGAAATCACCGATATGGGTTTGGTAAGACGGCTGGTGCCATCTGAGCAATTAGATGAAACAGTGATGACCATGGCAGAAGAAATTTCCAACAATGCACCGCTGGCTTTAAAAGGCATCAAGCGCATTATGAATATGGTTGAGGAACCCTTATTTGGCGACGCAGTAAAGGCTGAGGCGAAGGCTCTGGTCACTGAATCCTTTCGCAGCGCCGACCTGAAAGAAGGTCAGGCGGCGTTTCTGGAGAAAAGAAAGCCTGTCTTTACTGGTAAATAGGGGCGAGTAAATAAGGCCGGGCAAATAATAGATCGGTAAATAGTTTGCTGACCATAAATGCCCGCGTAAAAAATAGCCGCTATAACAATAACAGGGGAACCATCATGCAGGACTTCAGCGAAAAACTAGACTTGTTTGCCCGTGCTGTTGAGCAACAGGACGGCACAGCCTTCGGTGCTTTATTTACCGAAGATGCGGTATATCACGATGCTATTTACGGTGCTGTTCACGGTCGAAAGGCCATCGCTGAGATGATGGAAGTAGACTGGTACAAAGACGGTGACGTCTGGCTCTGGGATATGCACGAGCCGGTTTGTGATGATCAACAGGGCTATGTGCGTTACGTGGCCAGCTTCCGCTCTATCAATCGCTTTAGCGAGGGTAATCGCATCGTCGCACCAGGCATCGGTATGTTTAGCTTTAAAGACGGTCTATTCGATACCTATCACGAAATTGCCAATGGCACGCCAGCGCTGTGGGATCTCAATGTGCGGGGCGAACATCTGCAAAATGTTGTACAGCGCATTGCCGATGCCCAGCGCGCCAGTCCATCTTTGGCCGATCATTATCGGGGTGAGCGGGCCTGATTCAATTGCAGCTCTTCACGTGCACCTCAGTAACGGCGGCTCTAGAGGATTCTCTCATCGATTCCCAGCGCCGCGCTGACTCAATAAGTTTACACAGAGCCAATACGGCTGTTGGCACTTAATTCAAAAAGGAATAGACGATGACGCTGGGTAATTTCGCTGATTTAGCCGAAATAATTTCTAGTATCGCGGTACTGATAACACTGATCTTTCTGGTCGTTCAACTTCGTGACAACACCAAAGCGCTACGAATGAGTGCACTTAGCGCCCACTATACCGACGGTCTGGAACTGGTAGGCGATGGTAGTCGCACACCCGAGCTAGCCAGTGCTGCCTATAAAGCTTTTAGGAACCAGCCTCTGGATGGCATGGAAAAATACCATTTTTCCAACTGGATCGTGCGCATTGTTGGTCTTATGGAGCGCGCTTTATTGTCGCAACACGATGGTGTACTTGATCAGCGGACTTTTGAAACATCTATCCTGGCGGGAAAGAATATATTGCGAACGCCTGCGGGCAGGGAAAGCTACGAGTTGCTAGTGCGAGGGGAGTTGTGTGGCCCGGAAATTAAGGGATATATTGACAGCTTTTATGCTGAACTTGATCGAAAGGCTGGACAGGTATCGCAGCAACCCGCTGAGGGTGAACCCGCCTGAGTGCTCTTCGGTGTTTGATCATCTCACTGATGTCATCTAAATTGGCCTGGTGTCTGTGTTCGTTAACGATTAGATCAGTGTTCGATAACCCTGCGATCGGGATCACTCAACAAAAAATATAACAATAAACTGATAAAGGAATGCGCCGATGAAACCAGCAAAAGTGATCGATGCCGATGGCCATATCTGTGAACCGGAGCGGGTCTGGACGGAATATACCTCCGCCAAATATCGCGATGCGGTATTACAGGTGCGCACCGAAAATGGGCGCAGCAGCCTGGCAATTGAAGGGCAGTCGAGAATGGCCGGTGATGGACCTGGGCCAGCCCAGGCCTGTATTCCCGGCGGCATGGGTCCTTCGGGACAGTCCCTTACCTGGAAAGATATTCTGCCCGGCGGCTATGACCCCCAGGCGCG